>JABEVH010000053.1 GCA_013043915.1 Pseudomonadales bacterium | reverse complement strand
TACCATACATGGGGTTAAATAGCTTGGCCTTCAAGGCCATCATGCATCACGGCCATTGCGCATAATGCGTCCTTTTTCACGCTGCCAGTCACGCTTCTTTTCAGATTCGCGTTTGTCATGTGTTTGTTTGCCCTTGACCAAAGCAATTTCACATTTGACCAAACCATGGTTCCAGAAAAATTTAAGGGGCACGCACGTATACCCCTTACGTTCAATCGCGCCCACCAGGTGGCTAAGTTCACGGCGGTTGAGCAACAACTTGCGGGTACGGGTAGCATCTATGGTGTGGTGCGTCGACGTGGAAATCAAGGGGGTGATGTGAACCCCAATGATGAAGGCTTCGCTATTTTTAAGAAAAACATAGGCATCGCCCAAACTGATCTTGCCGGCGCGAATGGATTTAACCTCCCACCCCTCCAGCACCAGGCCAGCCACATAGGTCTCTTCAATGAAATACTCAAAGGAGGCGCGCTTATTAACAGCTATCGATGATGAATTTTTTTTCGTGTTCATGGCGAGATTATAGAATGAGCACAGGCTCTTTGGATATGAGCTCAGACGCATGACTTGAGATCATTTGATAAAAACCTCACAATCAGCGGCCTGTCAGATCATCTGCGGTATTTTACGTTATGAGTTCAACATCTATGCATGGCCATTGGCCTCACGCCAGTACCGGCACCCTGCTTATTCTGGCTACCACGCTTGGGCTTGGTCAAACCATTGAGACTGCCGCCGTTGGCCTGCACCACGGCGGACTCATATTTTTGCTCCCCCTGCTGATCTGCATCTTATTGCTGGCCCTACCCCTGCGCATGGCTGAGCTAGCTCTGGGGCGACGCTCACAACGCGGTTTAATTGATGGCATGGCTGCACTAACCCGCGAAGCTGATGCCCCTCGCTTTTATCGCATCTGGTCTTGGGGGGCCTTGGCTGCCAGCCTGCTGGCACTAAGCTTGGCTGGCCTATGTACTGGCTGGAGTCTGGCTTACCTACTGCATCTGACAACCAGCACGGCAGCTTACCCGTTGGATTACACTCCGATGCAAGCACGATGGCTTCCTCTGCTAGGCATTGCCTTGGCTTTTGTCATCAGCAGTATCTGTTCCGATCGTGGCTGGCTGCGCTTACCCCATGTGCTTTATGGCTTAGGCTCCCTGCTCTTGTTGCTACTATTAACGTGTTTGACTTGGAGCGGTTGGCCTGGGACTGTTCCTCATGTACTTTTTCAGGGAAGCACCTGGTTACTGGCTATGCGTCTGGCTTTGTTGTTAGGCGCTGGCAACCTTGGGATTTGGTACATGGCGGCGGTTTATTTGCCCCGTGACACACAACCTGCACGGTTCGCTTTACTGACCAGTATGCTGCAACTGTTGCTCGTCACCTTGATGATGATCGTATTGCAGCCCTTGAACCTGCCTGATCAGTCAGGCAGCCGTTTGCTTATAGTCTCCATTCCGCGAGCCTTGGCCAATTCATCAGCAATACATGCTGCCAGTTTCTATCTATCCATGGCCATAGCTGGCATCTTTGCGATGACTGCATTGCTTGAGCCTATGCACCGCATGCTGATAGAGCGAAAGATGCCTGCTCGCTCTGCTTTGTTGCTGACCGCCACCTTGGGGTTACTGATCACTGGTATATGGCTAATATCTTTCATGGACCTTATCTTTACAACAATTTTAGTCATTCTATCTTTGTTGCTCTGCCTTTTTACTGGCTGGGCTATGAAAATCAGTCATCTGCGCAAGACATTAAACTTGTCCTCCGAGTTTATGTATAACCTCTGGCGTGTAGCCGTTCGCATCTTGATACCTCTCGTCCTGCTATGGATGGCCATACACCTGCGCAGTTTGGGTGGCTAGATGCGACCTTTTAACGTGGAAGTCATATATGCACTGCCTGATCGCTGCTGGAGACAATGGGTTC
Source organism: Pseudomonadales bacterium (assembly GCA_013043915.1). Lineage (GTDB taxonomy): Bacteria > Pseudomonadota > Gammaproteobacteria > Pseudomonadales > Moraxellaceae > JABEVH01. Next base: position 13,869 of record JABEVH010000053.1, on the reverse strand, counting down.
TGGTTCGGGAAGGGCAAACTGCACTGGAGATTTACCAAGCCAGCGGGCTGTCTGCCCAAGTAGATGACCAAGCTCCTGCCTTAGCGATTTACGGCAAACTTGTGGATGCCCATTACATCCTGCAAGCAGGTGACCGTATTGACGTCCTGCGGCCACTAACCTTGGACCCCAAGACCAGCCGAAAAGAACGCGTAATTCAGGCAAAATTACGAAAAAATCTCAAAAATCATCAAGAACCATCAGCATCTGCATGACCATTTTCATGCTCACCTGCTGCAGCACCCTTCTCTGGGGTCACCAGTGGCGTTACGATAGCCTTGATCGGTATTTGATCTTGGCCTTTAATTTTTGCCAGTTTTCCTTCTGCAAACCAGAGGCTAAGATCCCGGTGGGCCACTCCGGGAATTTTCAGCAAGCGAGCATAGGTTCCGGGGCGATATGTGTACGGATAGTCCCAGCGTTCCGGATGAAAAGGATCAACCACCAAAGGACTGCCTAACAGGAAGCGTACCTGCAGAGGAGTCATACCTATTTTCAACTGATCTACCTGATCTCGCGTGAGAACATTGCCCTGCTGGATATCAATCTTGTAAACTGAGAGATTGCCAACATGACAACCGCCTAGCATCATGGCTGATGCGAGAACGGCCAAGAATGACTTTTGCATGGTGCTTGTAAATCCTATGTCTTTGAAGCATTCTAACCCAAAAACTAGTGTCGAGACGAGTCTATGTCCCTGGCCAATACAGACCTTCGTAAAGCCGGTCTTAAAGTAACGCTACCACGCCTCAAGATTCTTGAGCTTCTAGAGACGTCCAAGGTGCATCATATGAGTGCCGAAGATGTTTACAAGGCGCTAATCGATCAGGGTGAGGACGTTGGTCTGGCTACGGTTTATCGTGTTTTGACCCAGTTTGAGGCTGCGGGCATTGTACAACGACATCACTTTGAGTCTGGTTCATCCGTCTTTGAACTTGGTAGTGATGAGCACCATGATCATATCGTGTGCGATCAGTGCGGGCGAGTTTTTGAGTTTACTGATAGCTTAATTGAGGAGCGTCAAGAGGCTGTAGCTCAAGCTATGGGCTTTCGTCTAAGTGGTCATTCCTTGCATCTCTACGGAAGCTGTCAGCGATCTCCATGTGATAACCGCTCCCACCCAGTTCTCCCTGACAAATCTGGCAACCTCGAATAAGCAGGGAAGAAAACACATGCGCGCCATGGTTATACACCAGCACGGAGAGCCGAATGCCTTTTATCAGGACGAGGTTCCTCTGCCTTCCCCCGGACCTGGAGAGATCAGGGTTCGGGTTAAGGCCAGCAGCGTCAATCCTTTGGATTGTAAAATTCGAAGCGGCGCTTTGCCTCTTGGCCCTTCCCTTCCTGCCGTATTACATGTTGATTTTTCCGGGATAGTGGGTGCTGTTGGCGATGAAGTGAAAGGGTTTGACGAAGGTGACCGAGTATTTGGATTTGCTGGTGGAGTGCTAGGTTATCCTGGAGCACTAGCTGAGTATGTCTGTGTGCCCGCAACGGCTGTAGCTCTCATTCCTCAGGGCATGGATTTCGCTCAAGCAGCAGTCCTGCCCGTGGCGGGAGCAACAGCTTGGGAAGCCTTGATTGAACGGGCTCACTTAACCCCTGGCATGCGCATCCTCATTCATGCCGGCATGGGAGGAGTAGGGCATATGGCTATCCAAATTGCTCGAACCCAAGGCGTTGAAGTGCATGCCACCGTATCAAACCCTGCCAAGGCTGAACTTTGTCAGCAACTAGGTGCCCACGTATGCATCAATTATCGGCAGATGGATGTCAGTTCTTATGTTCGTCATTATACTGGAGGCCAAGGCTATGATGTGGTCTTAGATACCGTTGGAGGACCTAACTTTCACCGTTCTCTGCTGGCAACACGCGCCGGTGGACGAATTATCAGCATTGCCTTACGCGGCCATCATGACCTGACACCGATGCATGGTAAAGGACTAGGTCTTGAAGCCGTATTCTGTATGCGTGCATTTATGGAAGATACCGGTTTTGAGCTCTTAGGTCAGCGCCTCTCCTCTCTGGCCAAAATCATTGACCAAGGCTCCTTTCAACCTTGGTTACACGAACAGCGCTTTGCGTTCACTGAAGTCGGTGCTGCCCATGCCTGTCTGGAAGCTGGACAAGCTGTAGGAAAAATTGCCCTGCTCAATGACCTTTAAGGTCGACAGGGTATATCCGCAGACTGAGACTGACTGGATGATGACGTTTTGGGCGTAGAACTGAACCAGCGCGACCAAAAACCTGATGCCTCTCTGATAGTAGGAGATGCTTTTGGAGGTACCGTCGATACATGTACTACGGACCTGACATGAGCATCGAGATCAAGAACCAACTGACTAGGGACATCAACAGGCCGAATCTGTCCAGGCAATACAAAAGCCTGAAAATGTATCTGTGCATGACCAGGAGCTATCACGGTATATGCCAGATCGTTGCGGTGAGCGCCGTCCAGATCCATTAAGGTCAATGTTGCTTCTAGGGCATCATCACGCAAACTACGCAAGACACTCACAGGCACATCCTGATCCAGCCAGTAAAGACTTTCCAGATGAGGTAGCGTTATCAGCACCACATCACCCACATAGACTTGCATGAGTTGATGCGTGTCAGGCAAGGGCCACGTCAGCAAATCTCGATCTTGTGGCTGACTGTTGCCCGCTTCCTGACACGCATGCACTTGACCTCCCCTGAGCATCAGTCCGAATAAAACGTAACACACCAACTTAGCTCTCATAATTGATGCAATTGCGTAAACTCATGGGTGTTATCAATGCCACCCGTATAGGCATCCAGGCTCTCCCCTATGCTGGACTTCAGTCGCTCAATACGACTAGCCGGACTTGGGTGCGTCTTCAGGATAAGTGCCATATGGCTATCGCTGGTACCCATGGATTCCAACGTTTGAAGTACCGCCACCAGACCATAGGGGTCATAACCAGCACGAGCGGCAAGCACCATGCCTTGCCGGTCAGCCATATACTCATCGTCTTTGTCCAAACCGCGAGCATAGACTGCCGTGCCCGCCTTGTAGGCCTTCAACAAAGCCTGGGACTGTGTGTTATTGGCCCCTTGGTGATCCGCCACCATGGAAGCAAGATCCTCTTTCCACGCTCGCCCCATAGAGTTTTGTATGGCTTTCAGGTGGTGCTTGAGAACCACATGAGTGATTTCATGACCCAGCACCCCAGCCAATTCCGCCTCATTATGCATGGCCCGCCATAACCCACGAGTTATAAGAACGTTACCTCCTGGCGTTGTAAAAGCATTGACATCATCATCGGCTATCACAGCAAAGTGCCAAGGTAAATCAGGGCGCTCACTTTGCAAGGCAATCCAGAGCCCGACACGATTGACATAGTTTTGTAAAGCCGCATTAGGTACAACCGGAGCCTGTGCCAGTATGCTCGCCGCAATACCATTGCCGATTTTTATTTCCTGCGTCTGATCAATGTTTTCATTAGCCTTGACCATATTCTTTCCCATATCCAAAACATTATGGATATCAGAACTCTGCACATTGCTTATGAGGCTTCCAAAATCAAAAGCCTGAGCAGACACTGTCAATATCAGCGCCCAACAGCTCAATCCTAATCTCATGATCCACCTCCCTGGCCAGAGGATTCACCGACGTAAGGCACTTTTACGGCCTTTAAGGGCACATTCGCAGCATAATGCCTGGCCTGCGACGGGGTTACCGCATAGGATGCCAGCACATTCCACGCCTGCCAATTCGGTTCTGCCAGCTTAAGTTGCTCTTCTGACAGCCCCTTCACACCGGTAGAAACCGTCGTTCCCGTCGATCCTGTCCCTAACAGATGAACCAGCGAGCCAAGGCCGACCAGGGTAGACTGCGTACTGCTACCTGGAGGGGTACAGTCCACATCAAATATGCGTATCCAGCCTTGAGTTTTATCTGGCAACATGACCTGAACCCAGGCCCCACTGTCTTTGAGCACCTGGACACGATCATGCGCCTTCAGCTGACCTACTGTGGCGGCATCGCCATAGTGATCCGCTAGCAAGTTGACATCCCGCACCACCGTAGCGTTGCTCGCATAAGCACACCAAGCAAAGACAGCAAGACATAGACCGGCTATCCAGCGTTTCATATTTTATCCCTCCTTGTATCTTGGCTCAAACAGATGAACCTGAGCATCACGCCCCTTGACTTGAACCCAACCATGATCCACAAAATCAAAAGACGAACTACATGCCTCACGGGTCGAATCTGATACCAGCACACGCGCACGGCCACGCGTCTGCCCTTCAATGCGACTGGCCAGATTAACGGTATCGCCAATGGCGGTATAATCTATCCGTTCATCAGCACCTAAAAAACCCACCACCGCAGGCCCGGTGTGTATACCTATACCGATATCAAAGTCATCACCGGCTTCACCTAGATCCTTACAAAAAGCCTGCAGTACTTCCACCATACTCAACGCTGCCTGCACGGCATGCGCTGCATGCTCAGGGTCATCCATGGGTGCATTCCAGAATGCCATGATGGCATCACCAATAAATTTATCCAAGGTACCCCGGTTCTTAAAAATAATAGCAGTCTGCCGCCTGAAATAGCGATTAAGTAAATCAAGCACCGATTCGGGTGTTCTTTGTTCTGAAAGATGAGTAAATCCTCGAATATCCGAGAACAATACCGTAATGGTACGACTACTAGGCCGCATGGCTAACTCTGCATCACCGCCCGCCACCAAAGCACGCACAACATTGGGATCAAGAAAACGACTGAACAGGGCTTCGGTACGTACCCTGTCAGCACGTTCCATGGCATAGGCCAGTCCAGCTTGGGCAACCATGAGGGTCCAAGCCATGGCCAGGCCCGACAAACCCTGAATCAACCAGTGTTCTTGATGCAGGGCCAGAACAGATACACCAGCGACGATGACACTAACCGTCAGTAGTCCTAGGCTAATTTTCCAGATTGACAGCCCTCGCCAGAAACCCCAGGCCAACAGCACCACCAACACGGCACCTAGCCAAGGGCGCAAGGGCACGGGGGTTAGCCAATCCTGATGCTTGAGGTTACTAATCGCAGTCGCCAGCATCATGGGTGCCTGCGTGGTTGAAGATATAGGAGTTGGTCTGAAATCTGACAAGCCCGGAGCCGTAGCACCAATCACAACGATTTTACCGGTAAATTCATTAGCTGGCCGACGATGAACCCGCTTATCCATATCCAGATAAACATCGCTAAAACTTGCTCGTGGCAAACCATGAGCAAACCAGTTGATCAAGATGCGTTCACCCGCTGGCTGGGGCCAATGGTAATCAGCAGCCAGACGTTGCGGCAAAGAAGGCAGCGTCCAGCCTGCATGCTGGGCATACAGCAAATAATGGCGGCCGATGCCATCAGAGTCCGGTGTAAAATTGGCCAACCCACCACGCCAGCTTTGCGGGCTAGTCACCAGAGGAAGCATAAGAGGTGCAAACGCTTTGGGGTTAGTGCCCAGCAAGTGCATGTTCGGCGCCAGCCTAGCTAATCTAGGCAGTGGCGCTCCATGGCCGTCGTTGAGTAATAATGTAGGTAAATAAACATTGTCATGCCGCGCTACCGTATCGCGAAATAAGGCATCACTATCTGCACGAAAAGTATCAGCTTCGTTAAAAAAAAGATCGAAGACTATGGCCTGGACATGTTGAGCCTCAAGTCCTTCTATCAACTCTGCCTGTACGCTGCGCGGCCAAGGAAAACTGCCCGCAATTGCGTTAAGATCTTCCAGAGACTTTTGATCAATATCGATAAGCACGACATCATTAGGCGCCGGATGCCAGGATGCCTGAAGGCGCAGCAAAGCGTCTTGCATGCGATATTCAACGCGATCAAACAGACCATCACTCTGATCAGCCAACACCAGCAAAAGCGCTAAAACAGGAGATAATAACTGCCAACGCCAGTTGCTCTTCATTCCCCTGACTCCAGCAAGGCTCTAGCATGCTCGATAGTTGCTGAGGTAATCTGGCTTCCACCAGATAATCTAGCCAACTCCTCTACCCTTTGCGCTTCATCCAGACGAGATACCAAGGTGCGGGTATGATCTCCATCAACCTGTTTCTCCACACGCCAGTGATGGTGGCCGCGGGCAGCCACTTGGGGCTGATGCGTAATACAGAGGATTTGCGTTCGCTCACCTAAGGCTCGCAGCAATCGACCCACCGCCTCGGCTACTTGACCACTGACCCCCACATCCACTTCATCAAACACTAAGGTAGGCACCTGACTGCTAGTGGCATAGACCACTTGCAGCGCGAGACTTATACGCGAGAGTTCCCCTCCCGATGCTATACGTGCTAAAGGCCGCAAATCCTGGCCTGGATTAGCCGAGAAAAAAACTTCTACATCCTCACAACCGCGTCGATCTGGTGTGTCCATGGGTATCAGCCGAAATTCAAGGCGAGCATGGGTCAAGCCCAACCCCGGAAAATATGCAGCCACTTCAGCCTCAAAGGACTGAGCTGCCCGAATACGTTCGCGCGTCAATTGAGCTGAAAGCTCTGCATACTGCTCAGCAGCTGCGTCTGCTTGTGCTTGCATGGCATCAAAATTCTGCGCATCCTGCAGTTTTTGCATCTGACCCTGCAGCTGCGCATACCATGCCGGCAATGCTTCCGCATCACAACCAAATCGGCGCGCCAGGCGGTGTATCTGGGCCAACCGATCATCCAGCCAAGCCAACCGATCAGGATTAGCCTCAAGATGATCTAGAGCCTGCCTCAGACCTTGCTCCACTTCCTGCAAACCCAGCTCCGCTGATTCGGCCAGAGCATCCCACTCTTTACCCGTATGTTGTAAAAGTGATAAGCGTTGTCGTAGCTGTCGAAGCTGCCGCAATAAAGCGCCACCATCATCGTCTAGCAGATTCCATGCAACCGACATATGCTCACGGCGAGCATCAACATGCGCCAACACGTCATACTCAACCTCAATGGCGTGCAGCTCACCCACCTTAAGATCCAGCTTTTCAAGTTCGTCACTTTGCGACTGCCAGATGTTGTACTGCTCCCTGCGCTGCCGCTGTTGTTCCTGAGCCTGACGTATCTCTTGTAATTGTTCCTGCCAGTTACACCAGGATTTATCAGTCTCTGCAGCCAAATCAGCAGCACCGGCATAACGATCAAGAATCTGGCGATGGGTCTCTTTTCTGAGCAGGGACTGGTGTTCATGCTGCCCATGAACTTCCATGAGCAAACTGCCTAATTGACGCAGATCAGCCAGTGATACCTGGCTGCCGTTGATAAATGCACGACTGCGCCCATCACTACCGATGACACGGCGCAAATGCGCTTCAGCTTGCTCATCGAGAGCATGCTCCTTCAACCAGGCCTGCGCATCAGGTAACCGGCTAACATCAAACAGAGCACTCACTTCTGCCCTTTCGCATCCCTGGCGCACCTGACCTGCATCCGCACGCCCACCGAGACAAAGCGCCAGAGCATGCAGCAAAATAGACTTGCCCGCACCGGTCTCCCCGGTAATAACACCAAAACCCGGAGCAAACTCCACCTCAAGGTGTTCGACGATGGCAAGATGGCGCAACGCTAGCAGGGTCAGCATGGTGATCGATTCATCGAAAGCCTCGTGCCAGTGATTATAAACCAGAACGCCGGATAGACTCATGCCAAAACTTCAATCTTGAAATTACGGGTATCAGCCCCATTTAGGGCTGAGCCGTTCTTTTTTTGTTTTCCGGAGAATTATGTCATGTCTGATCAGACACCTGAACAACCCGTTACTGACGTAATTGGCGAAGCTGGAGTTGATGTGAGCGTCTCGGCAGAGACTTTACAACAGCGTATTGCTGAACTTGAAGCTCGTTTACGTGATCAAACCTTGCGCAGCCAGGCTGAGATTCAGAATATTCAGCGCAGAGCTGAACGTGATGTCACTCAAGCCCATAAATATGCGCTGGAGAAATTTTCCGGTGAACTGTTGGCCATTGTAGACAACATGGAGCGCGCCTTGGCTGCGTCTAACCCGGAAGACGAAGCGACCCGCATGCTACGCGATGGGATTATATTGACCCACAAGATTTTTCTGGATGCTCTGCGCAAGTTCCAGGTTGAACCCCTGGACCCTGTAGGCGAACCGTTCAACCCCGAGTGGCATCAAGCCGTATCAACGCAAGCATCCACAACGGCTGAGCCCAATTCAGTGCTGAATGTGCTGCAAAAAGGCTACACCCTCAACGGCCGCCTGTTACGTCCGGCTATTGTTGTGGTGTCCAGTGCAGGCTAGCTCTTGAAATCAGCGTTGCTGACACCATTTTTAAAGACAAGCGGGCAACCGTAACTTGATCAGGGCATCCTTAAGACTGCCTGGCGGAGAATGAAATGAGTAAGATCATCGGTATTGACTTGGGCACCACCAATTCCTGCGTGGCTGTTCTTGAAGGCGATAAAGTCAAAGTTATTGAAAATGCAGAGGGAGCCCGTACCACACCTTCCATCGTCGCCTATACGGAAGGTGAAACACTGGTTGGACAAGCTGCCAAACGCCAAGCTGTGACCAATCCCAAAAACACACTGTTTGCAGTCAAGCGCCTGATTGGCCGTCGCTTTAAGGACGATGTCGTGCAAAAAGACATCCATCTCGTCCCCTACACCATCGTGGCTGCCGACAACGGTGATGCTTGGGTAGAAGCGCGAGGGGATAAGAAAGCCCCACCACAAATCTCCGCTGAAGTCCTGAAGAAAATGAAGAAAACCGCCGAAGATTATCTCGGTGAAACTGTTAGTGAAGCCGTGATCACGGTGCCCGCGTATTTTAACGACGCCCAGCGTCAGGCCACCAAAGATGCTGGACGAATTGCCGGCCTAGACGTCAAACGCATCATCAACGAGCCGACTGCTGCTGCTTTGGCCTTCGGCATGGACAAGAAGGAAGGGGATCGAAAAATAGCCGTGTATGACTTGGGCGGCGGAACCTTCGACATTTCCATTATCGAAATTGCTGAAGTAGATGGTGAGCACCAATTTGAAGTGCTTTCCACCAACGGTGACACCTTCTTAGGTGGTGAAGACTTTGATATGCGCATCATCGACTTCCTGGTTGATGAGTTCCGTAAGGAAAGCGGCATCAACCTCAAGGGTGATGCCTTGGCCATGCAGCGCTTAAAAGAAGCCGCTGAAAAAGCCAAAATCGAACTATCCTCAGCGCAACAGACAGAAGTCAACCTGCCTTATGTCACTGCCGATGCTAGTGGTCCTAAGCATATGAATGTACGCGTTACGCGCGCCAAACTTGAGTCCTTGGTTGAAGAGCTGGTTCAGCGCACCATGGAGCCCTGCCGTATTGCCTTGAAAGATGCCGGGCTCAAGACCTCCGACATCGCTGACGTCATCTTGGTAGGTGGGCAAACCCGCATGCCCTTGGTACAAGAAAACGTAAAAACCTTCTTTGGTCGCGAACCTCGTCGTGATGTAAACCCTGACGAAGCCGTTGCCATCGGTGCTGCCTACCAGGGCGCCGTACTTTCCGGTGAAGTCAAAGACGTATTGTTGCTGGACGTGACGCCGCTGACCCTGGGCATTGAGACCATGGGGGGTATCATGACCTCACTGATCGACAAAAACACCACCATACCGACCAAGAAGTCCCAGGTGTTCTCTACGGCTGATGACAATCAAACGGCCGTGACCATTCATGTCCTGCAGGGGGAGCGCAAAGAAGCAGCCAAGAATAAATCCTTGGGTAAATTCGATCTGACTGATCTCCCTTCTGCTCCACGCGGCATGCCCCAGATTGAAGTGACTTTTGACATTGACGCTAATGGTATCCTGCATGTAGGCGCCAAAGATCAGAAAACAGGACGTGAACAGTCTATTGTCATCAAGGCAAGTTCCGGACTTTCAGAATCTGAAATCAAGGATATGGTACGTGATGCTGAAGCCCATGCTCAAGAAGACAAGGAGTTTGCCGAAATGGTCAACCTGCGCAACCAGGGTGACGGTTTAGTGCATGCAGTTCGCAAAACCTTGGCTGATGCTGGCGACAAGGTAGCTGCCGATGAAAAGACACGGATTGAGGCAGCCATAGGTGAACTGGAAAGTGCACTTAAAAACAACGACCGCACGGAACTTGAAGCCAAGATCAAGGAATTGACCGATGTCTCTGCCAGCTTGGCTCAGCGCATGTATGAGCAGCAGGCAGGAGCCGAAGCTCACGCGGGCGATGCTGGCAGCCATCACGCTGGCAGCGATCACGCTGGCAGCGATGAAAGTGTAGTCGACGCTGAGTTTGAAGAAGTCAAAGATCGCAAGTAATTGGCTGATCTTTAGATAAGACCCTGCGGAGACTTTGTGTCTCCGCTTTTTGCTTAAATCCAGGTGAAGCATGGCCAAACGTGATTATTACGAGATCCTCGGTGTTGAAAAGGCAGCTAGCGAGGATGACATCAAGAAAGCCTACCGCAAGGCAGCCATGAAGTTTCACCCTGATCGCAATCCCGGCGACAAAACGTCTGAGGAAAAGTTCAAGGAAGTTAGCGAGGCCTATGAAGTTCTCTCTGATGAGAACAAGCGGGCAGCTTACGACAGGCATGGGCATGCTGGTGTTGATCCCAATATGGCAGGAGGCTTTGGTGGCGGCCAAGCAGGTGGAGGCAACTTCGCCGATATTTTTGGGGATGTCTTTGGTGATATTTTTGGAGCCAACGGCCGCGGTCAGCAACGCACCAACCGTGGCTCGGATTTACGCTATACCCTGGAAATCTCTCTTGAAGAGGCCGTTCACGGCACCAAGGTCAATATCCGAGTCCCTACTCTGGTTGACTGTGAAAGCTGTGATGGCAGTGGGGCTCGTAAGGGCACCACACCGGTCTCGTGTACTACCTGTGGTGGCCGCGGTGAAGTACGCATGCAACAAGGGTTCTTTTCTGTTCAGCAAACTTGCCCCACCTGTCGTGGCAAAGGCCGCATGATCAAGGACCCCTGCACCACCTGCCGTGGGCAAGGACGGGTGCAGAAGGAAAAGAATCTGGAAGTCAAAATCCCTGCGGGCGTAGATACCGGTGACAGAATCCGGCTAGCTGGCGAAGGTGAGTCCGGCGGTGCTGGCGGCATGGCCGGGGATCTTTATGTACAAATCGTGGTCCGTGAACATAACCTGTTTAAACGCGAGGGCGCTGATTTGTTTTGTGAAGTTCCCATCAGTTTTGTCGATGCAGCTTTAGGGGGAGAAATTGAAATCCCCACCCTGGATGGTCGTGTCAAACTTAAAATCCCCGAAGGCAGTCAGAGCGGCAAACAATTTCGTTTACGTGGCAAAGGAGTCTCGCCCGTACGTGGTGGGGGGCCAGGTGATATGCTGGTCAAGGTCATGGTAGAAACCCCTGTCAAGCTGAACAAACGGCAGAAAGAAATTCTGCGCGAGTTCCAAGCGACCATGGACGGTGAAAGCGATGGGCATACACCGCAGAAAGATAGCTTCTTCTCAGCCGTGCGCTCATTTTTTGAAGGAAAAAACTGACAACGGTCCGAGGTATCCCCAAGCATCAGGGATGCCTAGGACACATCCTCAACCCAGTAATTTTGGCCAAACGACCAAAAAAAATGACAATGACGCCAAAGACTGCTAATTTCTTTGCCCTCTGCTGAGGAGAGTTACTTATGCGTCTTGCAGTGCCCTTGCTTCTGTGGTTGCCCTGTCTGGCGGCCTGCAGCCATCCTAAGCCTATAGCCCTGCCTCCCCAAGCAGTGGAAACCCAGATCGTAGCGCCTCAGGCATCCTCTGACATCCTTGACTTGGCTGGGGCCATCCATGCCCGTGTTGATACCAGCTTAGGATTTCAGGTTCCTGGTAGAATCATGGCACGTTCAATCAATCTGGGCTCTCATGTTGATAAAGGCCAGATTCTGGCTGAAATTGACAGCCGTGACCTTAACCTGGCCGTAGAAGCTGCACAGGCAGAGATGCATGCTGCGCAATCAGACCTGGAACTCGCCAAGACTGATTTCAAGCGGGCGGAAGACCTCACTGGCAAAGGATTCGTTTCAACGGCTGAAAGGGATCACCGGCAAGTAGCCCTGGATGCAGCCCAAGCTCATTACGAGCAAGCCAAAAGTCAACTGGATCTGCGCAATAACCAGCTTAATTACGCTACCCTACGCGCCCCTGCCAGCGGCGTGGTCACTCAGGTCAATGCTGATAGGGGTCAGGTCGTAGCTGCCGGTGAACCTGTTTTTCGTCTCGCTGAGGACGGGGCCCGCGATGTCGAAGTTGTGCTCCCCGAGGATAAACTCCCCCTGATACATGCCACTCATGCTACGGTTAGCCTCTGGGCAACCCCAGGCCAAGTATTACCAGCTACCCTGCGGGAAGTATCAGCTTCAGCCGACCCCATAACTCGTACCTATACGCTGCGATATGCGCTGCAAGCAGGCAAGTTCCCTCTGGTGCTCGGGCAATCAGCGGTATTGCACCTTTATCTGAATCATCCACTTAAACAGTTGCTCATTCCCACAACAGCGCTATTTGAACGTTCAGGCCTGACTATGGTCTGGATCTACCAACCCACAAGTAAATCCTTACAAGCCCGACAAATTCATGTGCTCGGAGCTCAGGGTAACGAAGTGGCCGTAGCCGGGCTCAAAGCTGGAGAAACCATCATTACGGCAGGCGTGCATGTGCTGGTGGATGGCGAGTCCGTCATGCCCCTGCCTGCTGCCTACCGCTAACAGCAGGGCCTGTTCATGAGCCAGCCTAGATTCAATATCTCGCGATGGGCGATAGAACAACCTTCGCTCACCCTGTACTTTCTGGTCGTATTGTTATTAGCCGGAGTCGCTAGCTATTTTCAGCTCGGCCAAGATGAAGACCCTCCATTCACTTTCCGTGCGATGGTGATCACCACACATTGGCCTGGCGCTACCGCCATGCAGATGTCTGAACAGGTGGCTGATAAAATTGAGCGCACCTTGCAGGAAGTGCCCTACGTTGATCGCATCAGCACATACTCCCAACCTGGGGTGAGTACAACTTTTTTACTGCTGAAAGATGTGACCCCGCCCAATGATGTGCCCTGGATATGGTACACCACACGCAAGAAAATCAATGACATCCGATATACCTTGCCGCAGGGTATACAGGGCCCCTTCTTTAATGATGAATTCGGTGATGTCTATGGCATCTTGTACACCCTGAGCGGTGAGGGTTACAGCATGGCTCAGCTGCACGATGCGGCTGATTCAGTTCGCCAGCAGTTGCTTAGGGTCGCTGATGTTGCCAAGGTTGAACTCTACGGTGTTCAAGATGAAAATCTCGTTGTCGAGATCTCGCAAAAACGCCTTGCCGTATTGGGCCTGGACCTGAATGAAGTTGTTGCTGAGATTGGCCAGCAAAATGCCATAGCAGATGCGGGCGTTCTGCATACTTTGGGTGATGATATACAGATCCGTGTCACGGGGCAGCTATCAGGCGTCGAAGCGCTGCGTAACTTGCCTTTACGTGCCAATGGAAAAAACTTTCACCTCGGCGATATTGCCACTATTTTTCGTGCCTATCAGGATCCGCCTGCCCCTGAAGTCAGGTCCCAGGGCCATCCGGTCATCGCGCTCGGCGTCTCCATGGCCAAAGGAGGCGACATCATACGCATGGGGCAAGCTCTTGGCCAAACCACCACTCGCCTTCGTAGTCAGATGCCTGCTGGCTTAAATCTCGTCCAGATTGAAGATCAGCCGCGTACCGTAACAAAATCAGTCAGTGAATTTGTTCAAGTGCTGACGGAAGCACTGGTCATCGTATTGCTGGTGAGTTTTATCAGTCTGGGCTTAAAAACGAAGCCCTTGGGCATTGATATGCGCCCAGGC
>JABEVH010000004.1 GCA_013043915.1 Pseudomonadales bacterium | reverse complement strand
CCATTACTCCTTAAGACCACTTGTTTAAACTACGCATTCGCAGGCTGATCGCCCAACCATGCACGCAACCTGCCTTCAAATTTCTTATCATGGCTACGGGTTAGATAGCAGGTATCCATGCTGCTTTCCTGCAAGATAACATCGACTACCATCAACTCATCGCGCCTAAAAGCGTGTATCACTAGTGCCTCACCGACCCTACAGCCCCTAAGTATAGCCTCACAGACTGATTCCGTGGCACGTCGCCCCTGAATAGCCATGATGAAATCACCGACACTTAAGCCTGCCTGCTCCAGCGCGCCATCATAATACACATGCGTTAATGACAAGCCACCCTCACGCGCCTGCCACTGCCCCCCCAGGCTGACATTCAGGCCACTTGAGGTGCCCGGCACCCCTCCCATATCCTGTCTGGACTCGCGAACACGCCGGCTATATTTCATGCCTTGACGGGTCAACAGCTCATCCAGGGGCAAAGGCTGGCATTGTGTCACCATCGTTTTAAGAAAATCTTCGCTGCCCCGCTGCAAATAACACAAGGCTTGCATGACATCAGCCATGGCAATACCTCGGCCAACCACGCCGTAGGTTCGCCAAAGCCATAGCATGAGGTTATCTAAGGATAAACTTTGGCGGCTTTGCTGTAGCAGATAAAGATTGAGGCACAGTGCGACCAGCGAACCCTGTACATAGTAACTGGTCTGTACATTCAACGAATTTTCATCTTGCCGGTAATACTTAGTCCAGGCATCAAAGCTGGCATCTACCAGGGATTGCCATTGCCAACCAGGTTGGCGCAGATATCGCGTGATCTGCTGACCGAGTAAACACCCATAATGCTGACGCGAGATACACCCGGCACGCAGCAAGAAAAGATCATCGTAATAAGAAGTTACCCCTTCAAAAAACCAGAGCAGGGGCGTATGCACCTCATGCTCCAGCGCATAGGGTTCAAAAACTGCTGGCCGTAGTCGTTTAACATTCCAGGCATGAAAATACTCATGGCTGATCAAACCTAGCAGTTGTGTATACGCATCACTGGGCTCTTGCGGCTCGTCACGACCCGGCAGGCACTCTCGTGTTGCTAGCAAGCTACAAGAAGAGGCATGTTCCAACCCGCCGTAACCGCTATCGACCATTTGCAGAAGAAAGACATAATGCAAAAACGGAGGGGCATCCTTAAAAAAACGGATCTGAGCAGTACAGATGCGTTGGACATCGCTGATCAGGCGTTCAGCATTAAAATCGCCGGCTCCGCTGACCACCAAGGCATGCTTACACCCCAAAACATCAAAACTCAAACGATTAAATCGCCCCACTTCAACCGGATGATCGATCAAATCAGCATAATGGGAGGCTTCATAGCGACCAAAACCTGCAGCATCGACCAAGACATCAGGTAAGGATGTCGCTACTTGCCAGCCCTGCCCCCAGGCAGCCTGTGGCCGTTCCAGGTACAGGCAATGAGGCAAGTTTTCATACCCCTGCACCGCCAGAAACAGAGCTGCTCCGTTAAAGTAGGCATGATTGAGATCGAAGTGCGCTCCACGCACGGACATATCCCAGGCATAGATCAGGTAGGTGATTTCAAGAGCCATGCTGACCGGAGGGCAGCGCCAACGATTCTTGGCCAGTTTCTCTACCACCAGTTCCTGTTCACTGGCCCGTGCCGTCAATTTAGTAATATGCCGGGAAAAGTCACGAATCATGTAACTTCCCGGTATCCAATTCGGCATCCATAGCACCTGACCCTGCGGATCGGGCTTGGCGATATGCAGTTTGACCTCGAAAATATGCCGGGTCGGCTGCTGAAACGACAGGTAATAATGTAAAGTCTGCATGCGGGCTTTTTGCCGAGTCCGACACCAAAGCCGCTTAGGATAATGTAAATTAAGTTTTCTGACCACGAAAGGATGAATCTGATGAGCTTCCTCAGTAGCAGCATACCCGGCCAGGATGGCCATGCCATACCCATGTACCACTGGCCTGTAGAGAATCCCCTGGCTGTCGTTCATATCCTACATGGCATGTCTGAACATGGGCGCTGCTATGACGATGTAGCACAGACCTTGCAGGACTCAGGCATGGCCGTCATTGCCCACGACCACCGTTGCCACGGTGCAGCCTGTGAACCCGGTCGTTTAGGTCAAGCCAGTGAACAGGATAGTTTTCGGCGCATCTGTGATGATGTCCTTCTGGTCAACCGTTCCATCCGTGGCTTATATCCACAGCGCCCCCTCCTGTTGCTGGGGCATAGCATGGGCAGCTTTATTGCACAGATCTTCGCCCAGGAACACAGTTCTGAAATAGATGGTTTATTGCTGGAAGGCTCCAACTATTCAGCCCCCTGGTATCTGGGTCTGGCCGGCCTGATCGCTGCGCTGGAAACCTGGCGTCAGGGGCCTCTAGGACAAAGCGCGCTGTTATATGCCTTGAGCTTTGGTCAGTTTAACCGGCAATTCCGCCCCAACCGCACCCGCTATGACTGGCTGTCACGCGATACACATTTTGTGGATCGCTATATCGCTGATCCTCTCTGCGGCACGCAAGTCAGCAACCTCTACTGGAAACAGATGCTGCAAGCCATGGTCACCATGTCGCGGCTTTCGAGCATGCGCAACATCTGCAAGGACTTGCCCATTTATGTTTTCTCTGGTGACAAGGATCCGGTAGGAGGCCATGGCAAAGGAGTCAAAAAACTAGTGGAGGTATTTAAGTCCAGCGGTGTTCGCCACGTCGAGTTGCAACTCTATCCTGATGCTCGCCATGATATTCTGCATGAAACCCATAGAGACCGTGTTATCGCTGACATGGTTGCCTGGATAAAAAAATGATCCCCCGAGGCTCGCGTACACCGCAAACCCTTCCCGCCTGATACTATCCTGCTGCTACCCGCAGGCGCCGTAGCAGCAACCCACCCAAAGAACACATGCACACTGAGGATGACCCGATTAAGATAGCCTACCCGTTGTAGCACACAAGAGGTACACATCATGACGTCATCATGGTCCCTGCGCTGGCTTTATGCCTACCGTCTCGTCGGATCCCAGCTGATTGCGCCAGTCACTCGAAGCTCTTGGTACCAACCACGCCTACCCGTTCCAGGTGGTCACACAACGGACTTGCCAAGGCATCCTGATACCTTGCAGCACCAAGACACCCTGGGCCTTGCCGAAAACTACCTGTTCAAACAGCGTACCCGCGCCTTCTTGCTGCTGCAGGATGGGCAATTAATACATGCTGCCTACCGAAACTTTTCGCAGCATGGAGTTTTCAATTCCATGTCCATGTTCAAAACAGTCATCGCTCTTGCGGTGGGTATTGCTCTTGAACAAGGCATACTCGGCAGCGTTCACGACCACGTAGCCAAATACTTGCCTGAATGGAGCCGTGACCGACGCTCAGCCATTACAATCGAACATCTGCTCACCATGCAATCAGGCCTAAAAAGTGACCTTAAACTGCATGGCTTCAGCGTATTACCCTTGATCGTCAGACTATACCTGGGAACCGATCTTGAGAAGCATGCCCTGGCTCTGCCTGCCGTAGCCGAACCTGGCCGATATTTCGAGTACAACAATTACAATACGCAGATTCTGGGTCTGGTGCTGGAACGAGCGAGCGGCATCAATATTGCTGAGTATCTAGCCACCTACCTGTGGCAACCTTTAGGTTGCAAAGATGCCTCTTTGTGGCTGGATAAACCCGGAGGCAAAGCAAGAACCTTTGGTGCCATGTTTGCATCCCCTGAGGACTGGCTTAGGGTAGGCCAACTGTTCCTGACAGGTGGCGCTGTGCAAGGGCGCAGTCTTGTTCCCTCAGCCTGGCTGGATACCATGAAGGTACCGCGCAATACACCAGAACGTGGCGTACGCGGAGGGCACTCGGACTATGGCTATCAGCTTTGGCTGAAAGCACATGACTATGGGCTCATACGCGGCATTCCCTGGTTCGAGGCCACCCATGCCCGGGCGGCCCATGAAGATTCCAGCGTGTTTTACTTAGAAGGCATGCGCGGTCAATATCTGTTCATCAGCCCCAGGCATCAGTTGGTCATGCTACGCATGGGCGAGCGCCCGGCACGCGACTGGGATGGCAGCTATGCTATCAACCTGCTGACCGGAGAATTTAACCGATCAGTGACTTAAGGACTGCATAGCTGCTTCCAGTCCAGCCAAGGTCAGTTCATACATCTGATCCTCAAGCAGCTCACGTACCTGTTGTATCGAGCGATTCATGGGCCATTGCGCCTGAGGTTCCGGGTTAAGCCAGACTACCCGGCGAAAATGCTGTTTGAGCCGCTCAAACCACACGGCACCAGGCTCTTCGTTAAAATGCTCTACCGAACCGCCTGCCGACATGACCTCATAAGGTGACATGGTGGCATCGCCTACAAAAATTACTTTATATTCAGGTCCGTAGCGATGCAGGATGTCCCAGAGTGGTTCTCGTTCTGACCAGCGCCGTTCGTTATTCTTCCATACCGATTCGTAGATGAAGTTGTGGAAATAAAAATACTCCATGTGTTTGAACTCACTGCGGGCAGCGCTGAACAGGTTTTCACAGACCTGTACATGCGCATCCATGGACCCGCCGACATCAAAAAACACCAGCACATTAACGCGATTACGACGCTCAGGAATCATGTGTATATCCAGCAACCCACCCTGATGCGCGGTCTGGCGTATCGTGCCGGGCAAATCCAGTTCCAGCTCATGCCCCGTGCGTGTAAAGCGACGCAGCCTTCGCAACGCCAGTTTAATATTACGGGTTCCCAGACGCTCCTCATCATCCAGGTTACGAAACTCGCGTTTCTCCCAGACTTTGACCGCACGACCATGGCGCGAAGGTCCCGCCAGACGTATCCCTTCGGGATGGGCGCCATAGGCACCGAACGGCGAGGTCCCTCCAGTCCCCACCATGCGATTACCACCCTGATGCCTGTCTTTTTGTTCCTCTAACTTGCGACGAAACTCCTCCATGAGCTTTTCCAGGGAACCCAGTCCCTGCAATTTTGCCCAGTCTTCTGGACTTAAGAGCTTCTCGATTTCCTTGCGCAACCAGTCTTCGGGGATTTCCAGCTTAAGGTCTTCCAGGGACGAAATACCTTCGAAGTAGGCAGCAAAAGCGCGATCAAAACGATCAAAATGCTTTTCATCCTTGACCAAGGTGAGCCTTGCCAACTGATAAAAATCATCCGTATCTGCAAAAACTAGCCCAGCCTGCAGCGATGCCAGCAAATCCATGAACTCACGCAAGGTGACCGGCACCTGATGCGCGCGCAAGGTTTCAAACAATTTGATCAGCATAACGGCGATTAACCACCACGCCGATGCATAAACGCCAAGCGTTCAAGCAGATGCACATCAGCTTCACTTTTGAGCAGAGCGCCATAGAGGGGTGGTATGGCGGTTTTACTATCCCTGTTACGCAAAACATCTTCAGGCATATCATCAGCCATCAACAGTTTTAGCCAGTCCAGCAATTCCGAGGTAGAGGGTTTCTTCTTCAAGCCTGGAACCTTGCGTAGTTCAAAGAACACTTCCAGGGCTTCCTGCACCAGGCTGTCGCGTAACCCGGGATAATGCACAGCAATGATGTCCTTGAGAGTCGCCGCATCAGGGAAACGTATGTAGTGAAAAAAACAACGCCGTAAAAAAGCATCCGGCAATTCTTTTTCATTGTTTGAGGTGATGATCACCACCGGCCGGTGAATCGCCTTGACCATCGTCTGGGTTTCATAAACAAAGAACTCCATGCGATCGAGTTCCTGCAACAGATCATTAGGAAACTCGATATCGGCCTTATCAATTTCATCTATCAGCAAAACCACGCGTTCTGTGGCGGAGAAAGCATCCCATAGCTTCCCGGGCCGTATGTAATGCCTTATATCGTGTACACGTTCATCGCCGAGTTGCGAGTCGCGCAACCGCGAAACCGCATCGTATTCGTACAGCCCCTGCTGCGCCTTGGTAGTGGACTTGATATTCCAGCTGAGCAAAGGCATGTTAAATGAACGCGCCACTTCTTCAGCCAGCAAGGTCTTACCGGTACCGGGTTCTCCCTTGATCAACAAGGGACGTTGCAATGTAACCGCGGCATTGACCGCCAACCTGAGGTCTTCGGTGGCGATATAGCGTTCTGTGCCCTGAAAGTGCATAAGCCCTGACCCTGAAATTCACTGGAATGCCGAGTATAGGGCCTACACGGCTCAGGCAACAACCTTCTTGCCTGTCTCCGGAACGACCCGGTTACGGCCTCCTGCCTTAGCCTGGTACAAGGACTCATCAGCGCGCACAACCAGATCATCGGCGCTCTCCTCGATTCCAGCATGGCTGCAGCTGATGCCTGCGCTAAAAGAGCAATAGAACCCTTGAACGGCGGTCGACATGGGCAAGGAAGCAAAGATCTCGCGTAATTCATCCACCACGTTAAACGCATGTTCCGGCCCACAATCCGGTAAAAGCAATAAAAACTCTTCACCACCGTAACGCCCGACCAGATCGGTACGTCGCAAGCGTCCTTTCAGCAGCCCCGACAAATGACGTATGACACTATCGCCGACTAAATGACCGTAGTTATCATTGACTTTTTGTAACTGCTCACCCCCCTCTTCTGATATCAGTGAAAATTTTTCAAAATTTTACTTGACATGATTTTTGAGTGATTTTCCCCGACATTTAGCATTGCCTTAAAAATTCCCAATAAACACCGCCTATAGCCTTTGGTTACAGCGTTTGCCTCATCATGCTCTTTGAGGATCAAAAAATCCCGATTTGCCTCGCCATGGCGCGCTCAGTGAAGTGGTCCCGGTTGTTTGAACAGCAATCCCCGAATTATAAGTGGAGTCCGGGAAGGGTTGATACTGCGCAGACCTGATCTCTTGAGGTTATCAGTT
>JABEVH010000052.1 GCA_013043915.1 Pseudomonadales bacterium | reverse complement strand
GGCGATCGTCGGTGTGTTTGTTGGGCATCGGGTTGATCAGTAAAATTGAGATCGCATCGTACCATCAACCGTTTTTCGAGTTAGAAGTGCACCAACGCCGCCTGTCGCGCACTGTTCACCCAATGAGTAACCAAGGAGGATAATCACAGCTTGCTGGCATTTTGCGAGTGAGGTTCACGCAGGTTGACTTCACTTTAACTTGTTAAAACAGGCGATTTAGCCCATTAAGCGCAGCCACACGGTAGGCTTCCGCCATGGTTGGGTAGTTAAATGTCGTGTTGGCAAAGTAGCGCAGGCTATTTTGACCGCCATGCATAACAGCTTGGCCGATGTGCACGATTTCTGAGGCTCCGTCACCAAAACAATGTATACCGAGGATTTCTAGGGTTTCGCGGTGAAACAGTATTTTAAGCATGCCCACGGTTTCCCCGGTGATTTGGGCTCGGGCCAGATGCCTGAAGAATGCTTGTCCAACTTCATAGGGAACTTGCTCACGCGTTAATTCGGCTTCGTTTTTGCCCAGTGAACTGATTTCAGGAATGGTGTAAATCCCGTTAGGAACTTCGGACACACGAGGTACATCGGCAGAACCTACGATATGGGCAGCAGCACATCGTCCCTGGTCATAAGCTGCAGATGCCAACGAAGGCCAACCGATGACATCGCCGGCTGCATAGATATGAGGCTGACTGGTTTGATAGAACTCATTAACTGGGATCTGACCACGCTGGTTAATGGAGACGCCGAGGTTCTCTAGACCTAAGTGCTGAGTATTGCCACTGCGGCCATTGCACCAGAGGATCGCATCAGCGCGGATCTTTTTGCCGGATTTCAGATGAAGCACCACACTGTCATCTAGAGTCTCCAGTTTTTCATATTGTTCATGGTGGCGAATGAGCACACCTAGTTCACGCAAATAGTGGCTAAGGGCATCTGATATTTCATCATCAAGGAATGAGAGCAATGCATCCTGGGTATTGATCAGGTCTACTTTCACGCCCATGCCTTCAAAGATCGAAGCATATTCACAGCCGATAACCCCAGCCCCATAAATAATGATTTTACGCACCGAGAAGTCGAGTTTAAGAATGTCGTCGGAATCAAAAACACGGGGATGGTTGAAATCGATGTCTGACGGATGGTAGGGGCGAGCTCCGGTAGCAATGATGGCGTGTTTGAATTGCAGCAGTTCACGTGAACCTTCTGGCGTATGAACTTCAAGCGTTTGTGGGTCAATAAAGCTGCCTGGAGAAAAATACAGATCAACGTCATTTCTTGTATAAAAACGGGTGCGCAGTTCAACTTGCTGGGCTATGACCTTCTGGGTTCTTTGCAGAATCTGATCAAAGGTAAATTGGCGCAATTCACCAGCGCGGTGCAACAAGGGATCACGGTTGTAACGCATGAGCTGCCATACGCTTTGGCGCAAAGTTTTGGATGGAATGGTGCCTGAATGGGCACAAGAGCCTCCGACGGAGGTTCTGTTTTCTACCACGGCGACACGCTGTCCTTCCTTGGATAACTTCATGGCGGCGCCTTCGCCCGCAGGGCCAGAGCCCAGAATGACTGCATCATAAAATGGCATGGTTAAACCTCTGAGGATTCCGGATTGGTTTTATGGCTGAAACGACGTTCCTGGCCATGTAGTAAAGCTCTGATGTTGGCATGATGCCGGGTAATCAGAAAAAGGCATATCAAGCAAATGATAGGAAAATGGGCACGATCGAGTTGGTAAGCTAGGGCTGGTAGTAACCCAAAACTAACCAAGGCTGCTAGCGATGAGTAGCGGGTAAGGGCAAAGAGGGCAATCCAGAGAGCTCCTGTGCATAAACCCAAGATCGGGTTTAATGCAAACAGTACACCGAAAGCGGTAGCGACACCCTTGCCTCCTGCGAATCGGTAATACAGGGGGAAAAGATGCCCCAGAAAGGCAGTAAAACCCAGCGCTGCTTCAAATAATGGCGTGGCCCCAAGGGCGCGCCCAACCAGTACAGGAATAACTCCCTTGAGCATATCACCAGCTAGGGTCAGCAATGCTGCACCTTTTCCTCCAACGCGAAGCACATTGGTGGTGCCGGGATTGCCTGAGCCTGAGGACCGGGGATCGGGTAAACCCAGAAGTTTGCATACCGGGATGGCAGTACAGACAGAGCCCAGTAAATACGAGACAATAAGCAGCAACAGATTTTCCAGGATATGCATCCGTACTCCGGTCTCAGAGGTAATTGCGCATGGATTATATCGTTATCAATGATCTTAATGTCCAAGCGCATTTGGGCGTGCATGCTTATGAACGTCAAATAGGTCAGACCATCAAGATACATGCACGCCTAGCAATCAATGCCAGCACTGTAGCAAAAACTGATGACCTGCGTCATGCTCTTAATTATCAGCAGGTCATTGGTCATCTCCGTGAATGGGTAGGGGGGGCCCAGGTCCAATTGATAGAAACCTTGGCAGAAAATCTGGCAGCACAGTTGCTGCAAACCTATGCACTTCCCTGGGTACATTTAGAGCTATATAAACCATATGTCATGGCGAGTGGAGTTAGTGTGGGTGTAGTTATTGAACGGAGTCAGGTCGATGGCTGAGGTGCTATTGGCATTGGGAGGTAATCAAGGTGCCTATTCACTGGCATATGCGCTAACCGAACTGAAGCGGCTAGGCGAGCTGCAAGCCATGTCATCACTAGTTAAAGGGCCGGCTTTGCCGGTACCTGGATGGGAAGGGAATGTCGCTGATTTTTTGAATTTTACTCTTGTCATGAGTACAGTCCAGTCTTTGCCTGAGCTGACTGAAGTTATTCACGCTCTTGAGCAGACGCAATCCCGTCGACGGGATCTGCCGGGTGTTTGTACGCTAGATATTGATGTATTACGTTATGAGGGAGTCTGGCAACGGCCTTTTGAATTGCATCGACCACACATCAGACTGGCTTTGCATGAGCTCTTGGGTATGCCCGAGGATGAGGTAGCCTGGCCACTGGTCCAGGTCTGCCACGCTACGGAGCTTGATGCCTGGTTACAGAACATTTTGTCGTCAGCTTAGTCAAGAAGTCTCCAGGGTAAACTTGTTGCTGAGCCTGATAGCAGGCGCAGAGCGTCACGACGTCCCAGCTCCAGGGCTTCGCGCATATAAATGTGATGAAAGAATAGGTAACTTAGCAGTTCGCCACGTCGAGTGCTGTCGCTTTGTACCAATTGGTGCAAAAGAGGGAAGTCCCAATGTCGGCGCCACCAGCGCTTATGTCCGTATTCGCGCTGGAAGACCAGTTCAGCGAGTTTGCCTAAATGACTATGGATATGCGGGCCAACAAATAACCAGGGTATAGGGCGATAGGTACGCTGACTTCGTGCAGCACGCACACCAGCATGCTGTGGATTTTGTAGCAAGTTATTGATTTTACGAAGTGTATGTACATCCTCAACCATGCGATCAATCAAAGCCGCTCGTAAAACTTCAGAAATGGCAGCATAAATATCTGGGGAGATCAGCGGTTCATCTTTGATGTTGGCAGGAGATTCCAGAGGGTCACTGGCGATGATGATTAGCTTATCGACGCCCAGAGTAATCGCTGGTTTAACGGGGGCATTCATGCGCACACCGCCATCTAAGTACCAGCCCGCAGCGAGATCCGGTGTACTGACGCGTATGGGAGGAAAGAGCACCGGTATGGCAGCTGAAGCCATCACATGTTCTGGAGCCAAGTGTGTGTGAATGTAATCTATGGCACGGGTATCGTCGTGGTAGCCGTGCCCCTGAAGGGAATAGCCCGGAGTCTCCTCAACAAAGACAGAACTGCGTCCGGTATGACTTGAGGTGGCGGTGACCGCCACAGCATGTAAACCACGTCCCTGCTCAATATTGTCATGTAGAGTATCCCAGTTAACACGATGCCGTAGGGTTTGCTCCAAGGGATCAGCGTTGAGTAGACCTGTTAATGACCGTTGTAAGCCCAACATCTGACCTAGATAGTTCACGCCTGCATTCAACCCGCTGGGAAGAATGGGTTTGATAACATCCCGGCGGTGTATGCTTGCCCACACGGCCCAAGCCTGCTCTGCCGTCTGTTCTGCAGGTAGGTGAGCTAACGAGGCGAAAAGCACCGCATTGATGGCGCCTGCGCTGGTGCCAACAAAAACGCGGGGCCTTTCACCAGCGGCTTCTAGAGCAGGTAATAATGTAGCTAAAGCTCCCGCTTCATAAGCGCCTCGGGCGCCCCCACCAGCAAGGACTACTCCCACATTAGTAGCATGCTTGATC
Source organism: Pseudomonadales bacterium (assembly GCA_013043915.1). Lineage (GTDB taxonomy): Bacteria > Pseudomonadota > Gammaproteobacteria > Pseudomonadales > Moraxellaceae > JABEVH01. Next base: position 4,901 of record JABEVH010000052.1, on the reverse strand, counting down.
ATCAACGTTATCCGATATTATTAATGTGTTCAATCTAACACGTCATTTTTTTCTGATTATGAAAACCTAAATAAGGATGTGGCCAAAATTAACGATTCCAAATTAAAAACTTAAGGTTTAGCATTTATTAAGTTTTTTTAATTAAACACAGGAGCTAAGGTCATGCATAGGTCACTACTGGCCCGCTTTATAGACTGCTTTATAGTCATGATAGTTTTGGGATTAGCAGGATGCGGTGGAGGCGGAAGCAACTCCAGCAGCGCTTCAGGGGCATCAGTTTCTGGAGTTGCAGCAACGGGATTACCGATTACTCCCAGCATGAATGGGGTGGTTACCATTCAGGATTCGGCTTTGCCTGCTCATACGGCTAGTACAGCAACAGACGCCAATGGGAATTATAGTTTTTCAGCAGATCAAATAGCGGGATGGACAGCGCCCCTCATGCTTGAAATTAATTATAAAATAGCAGGGGTCAATTACAGCCTGCACTCAGCTGCAACGGCTACCGATCTGATGGGAAGTAATGCCACGATCAATATTACCCCGCTAACGGATTTAGTGATTGCCAATGTTGCCGGTGATATCGCTGCCAATGTTTTCAAAAACCAATCAACCTTTGCAGCTAAATTGACATCAACAGCACTCGCTGCGGGGGTCACTAGCTTAGATATTCAACTGAAAAATGTGTTGACAGCTTTAGGTGTGAGTGCATCCCTTGATTTACTGCGCCAGTCTTTTAAAGCAGATGGCACAGGTGTGGATGCTCTGCTTGATAGCCTGAAAGTAACTCAAGACCCGGTTACCAAGACAGCGACGATTATCGATCGCTTAGATGGTAGCCAGGTGGTAAACAGCCTGACCTCATCTACAACTTTAGCTTTGCCCATGCCGGTCATGACTAACGTGTCTGATCTACAGTCGCTCATCACCTATTTTGCCAGCATTTCATCTGAAATGGCGCAGTTTCCTGCCCCAACGGATCCTAAGCTGACGACTTTTTTCGATGTCGCAAACTTCATGCAGGATGGGAGGTCACTGGCATCCTTTCTTAAGCAGGTGACAACTGACCCTGGTCTTTTAGGGGGCGCGGTATCGTTCAATGATATTGTGTTGGATACGGTACCCTCATGGGTGACTAAGGTGCCGACAGGAGCAACGGCTTATCAGGTACATTTTACGGTCTTGATCGGAGGCATGCCCAGCAGTCGTAAAGACTTCATTGTATATAAGAACACGTCAACAAATCTTTGGGCAATTCTGGGTAATCAGAGAATCGCTAAGGTTCGAATAAAAGCTCTGGCTACGGACAGCCAGTCTTATGGCAGTAGTACGGCGAATACTCAGCAGTATTGCACCGGACTTTGGCCAGAAATTGTTGATCAGGGAGGATTTAACCTTGCGTATGCCGTCGTCAAAGGCCCCGGCCTACCTGTGGCAGGCCTTTTGCTGTTTGCCTCAGCAACAAGGAGCAATGGTGGAGATTTTACGCTGGCAGCCGGCGCTCCGAGCACCTATATCGGAGCATCGACTGCTCCGATGACTTCCAATGTGAAGGCGTGTGGATTTAATAGCCTATTTCCTTTGCAGGATACGGATATTGCGGCTGTAGCTGCCTCTCCCATGAAGTACAGCATTGATCTCTACCAGACGGGAAACTTAAATACTCCGCTCGCCTCATATTCATCCACCTTGCTGGCTGCCCCTTTAACCAGTGCCCAATTATCTTCTGCCTTGTTTACTTCAGGAGTTTCCAGCAATCCAGCGATTAGTCCCGCTACGCTTGTGCAGGGAGGAACAACGACGATCAGTTGGGCAGAGCCTGCCTTAGGTGGTCTCTATGCAAATTCACTTAATCTCTGGGGGGGGGGGAGTGGTGCGAATCCACCAGCCGTGTCGTTAACTTTTGATTTGAATGGCCAGGCTTCGTCGGCCCTGGTTACTTACCCTGCAGTCAGTGGAGGTACGTATGCGGGTATAAATACAAGTTATATGGACAGTTTGTTTCGTGATTACTGGACAAGCTATTTATTTTAAGGGCAGTACGAGGCTTAGACTTGCGGACGGATTCATGCAGCCCAACAGAGAGGCTAGAAGTAGTGCTAGCAAAAGTAGCCTGGGTGTATAGGCGTACAACGGGATTTTTGGCGACTTCATGATGTTTCGGTTGCAAGTGTGGGCTGGCCTTGGCTTAATGAGGCCCAGATGAAACTGACGGGGATTAACCGTTTATGCTGACGCGAACACCAAGACTTAGGGCGGATTCATCAGATCAGTTGCGCGAGAATTTGCGTACATATTTCCACACTACGTTTGACAGCTACGAATCTCTTTTTCAACTACTGAGCAAAGATGAATCTTATTACATCAAACCTATTCCTTTGCGGCATCCGCTGATTTTCTATTTTGGACATACGGCTACTTTTTTTATCAATAAGCTGTTGCTGGCGGGCTTGATATCAGAGCGTATTCATCCTGGTTTTGAAAGTGTGTTTGCCGTTGGTGTGGATGAGATGAGCTGGGATGATCTTGATGACAGTCATTACAGTTGGCCAGCTGTCGATGAGGTTCGCTCTTATCGGCGATTAGTGCGTGAGCGTGTCGATATGCTGATCCGGGAAACGCCTTTACCAGAATATTTGAAGCCTGAGCATCCTGCTTGGGCCATAGTCATGGGGATAGAGCATGAAAGGATTCATCTGGAGACATCCTCAGTCCTGATGCGTCAACATGATCTGAAGTATTTGCGAACACATCCTGCTTGGCGCCCATGGACGAGACAGGGTATGCCGCCAGTCAATGTCCTGCAGCCGGTTGCAGCAGGCATCGTGAACTTGGGAAAACGCGAGGAAGATCCCTGTTACGGCTGGGATAATGAATATGGCCGGCACCAGGCAGAAGTGCCAGCTTTTCAGGCAGCACGCTATTTGACAAGCCATCTCGAGTACCTAGCATTTGTCGAAGATAATGGGTATCACCGCGACGAGTTCTGGGATGAGGAAGGGTGGGGTTGGAGGCACTATGCGCAAGCGACTCATCCCACCTTCTGGGTACGGCGTCATGATCAATGGTATCTGCGATTGCTCAGTGAAGAAATCCCTATGCCCTGGGATTGGCCGGTTGAGGTCAATTGCTTGGAGGCTCGTGCATTTTGCCGATGGAAGTCGCAACAAACCGGAGAACACGTGCGACTGCCCAGTGAAGATGAGTGGTACCGTCTTTTAGCCTGTTCAGGTCTGGATGAAGTGCCCGCACATGAACCCGCCAACGCCAATCTGCATCTGGATCATGCGGCCTCCTCGTGCCCGGTACAGACCTTTCGCCACGGGGATTTTTATGATGTGGTCGGAAACGTCTGGCAATGGACTGATACACCAATTTATCCCTTTGAAGGTTTTCAAGTACATCCGGTCTATGATGACTTCAGTACCCCCACCTTTGATGGTAGGCACAACCTGATCAAGGGAGGGTCCTGGATATCCACCGGCAATGAAAGTCGATGGGCCTCGCGTTATGCATTCAGGCGTCACTTCTTTCAACATGCCGGGTTTCGCTATGTCGAGGGCGCTTCGCTTGAACCTGCCCGCTCTTCACGCTACGAGTCTGACCAGCTGGCAGCCCAATACTTGGAGTTGCATTATGGTGACAGATATTGGGGTGTGGACAACTTCCCCAAGGCAGTGGCAGACAAAGCCTTGCGCGCTATGGCGGGACGACCCTGTCATTCTGCCCTGGACGTAGGTTGTGCTACCGGTCGAACAACCCTGGAGTTGGCCAAGAAGTTCGATCATGTGACGGGGGTGGATTTTTCGGCGCGCTTTATCGATCTTGCTGTACAACTGATGCAAGAAGGAAGTCTGCATTATACCCTGGTTGATGAGGGCGAGCTGGTCACCTACCGAGATGTGATCCTGGAACGTATGGAGTTGATCGGTTTGCAGCATAAGGTCAGTTTTGTGCAGGGAGATGCCTGTAACCTAAAGCCTATTCTAACGGGGTACGATCTGATCGTAGCTGCTAACTTAATCGATCGACTCTATCAGCCGGCATTGTTTTTGCGTGACTTACATGATCGGCTGGTGCCAGGAGGTATCTTGTTATTGACCTCTCCTTATACCTGGATGGAGGAACATACAGAACGTCGTCATTGGCTGGGTGGTTATAAAAAAGATGGGGAAAGTTATCGTAGTCTTGATGGACTGAAGGCATGGTTGTCGCCGCATTTTCGCTTGCTGGGTGAGCCTGAAGATATACCTATGGTTATTCGCGAAACTGCTCGTAAATTTCAGCATACCCTGGTGCAAGTCACGATTTGGGAACGCTTATGAATTTTGATGATCCTATATCCCGTCTAGGGACACATGCCCTGAAATATGAGGCGCGTCAACGTATTTTTGGCTCACCGTCAGTTCAGCCGCTATGGGTCGCAGATATGGATTTTGCGGCACCATCCGCTGTGGTGGATGCCCTGAAGGCCAGGGCTAGGCATCCCATTTATGGCTACACCGAGCATGATCCTGATCTTTTTCCTGCTGTGGCTGCCTGGTGTCAGCAACGTCATGGTTGGTCGCCTGATGTGGGGCATATGATGCTGGTACCTGGTGTCGTCCCCAGCCTATATGCTGTAGTTGCCGCCTTTACACACCCTGGCGATGCGGTGATTATTCAGCCTCCGGTGTATCCACCCTTTTTTTCAGCCATTTGGGAGCAGGAACGCCGCGTGCTGGAGAATCCATTGCGCTGTGTAGAAGGGCGCTACGTGATGGATCTTGATCATTTTGAGCATTGTGCTCGCCGTGCTCGACTCTTTTTATTATGTTCGCCGCATAATCCAGTGGGGCGTGTATGGAGCGAGGCAGAACTGCAAGACCTGTTATCTATCTGTGAACGCCATGATGTGTTGG
>JABEVH010000051.1 GCA_013043915.1 Pseudomonadales bacterium | reverse complement strand
GCCTATCACCCTGAGGCGGAAGGCATGCTGAATGCGGCCGATCCAAGACTGAACATTGCCTGGCCTTTGCCGATAAATGATCTCTCCGAGCGAGACCGCGAGCATCCTTTTATTGCGCAAAATTTCCAGGGGGTCATTTTATGAAATGTCGCCATTGTCAGACCGAATTAACATTGCAACTCATTGACCTTGGTTCTGCACCCCCTTCCAATGCGTACCTCACCCAATCGACAATGCGCAGAGCGGAAAAATGGTTTCCGTTGAAGGTGCTGGTTTGCGAATCCTGTTGGCTGGTGCAGGCCGAATCGTATTCAAAAGCGGAAGAACTGTTTAATGACGAATATGCTTACTTCAGCTCTTTTTCCGACCAATGGTTGAAGCATGCCGAAAACTATGTAAATACGATGATGGATCGTTTTGCACTGACGGCTGATAGCCATGTGATTGAGGTGGCCTCGAATGACGGATACTTGCTGCAATATGTAAAGCAACGAGGCATTCCCTGTCTGGGTATCGAGCCAACCGCAAGTACCTCTGAAGCGGCACGCCTTAAGGGGATCGATACAATTGAAGAGTTTTTTGATGTCAGTCTTGCTGGTAGCCTGGTAAACCAGGGTAAGCAAGCCGATTTGATAGCCGCCAACAATGTGTTGGCGCATGTGCCCGATATCAACGGTTTCGCAGCAGGGTTTGCCACATTGCTCAAGCCGCAGGGTGTAGCCACCTTTGAGTTTCCTCACCTCATGCATCTAATTGAAGGCAGGCAGTTTGATACGATTTATCATGAGCACTTTTCATACCTCTCCTTTTCCACTGTAGTAAGTATTCTTAATACAAACGGGCTCTCGGTTTTTGATGTCGAAGAACTGGATACTCACGGCGGCAGCCTTCGTGTTTTTGCACAAAGAAAAGATATGGGTAAGCATCCCGTCAATAGTAGAGTAACAGGGCTACTCAACATGGAAGCCGCTGCGGGAATGAACCGTACAACCTATTACGAAGGCTTTCAGGCGCACGCGGACATGGTTAAAAACGACTTCCTCAGTTTCTTGCTGGGAGCCAAGAGAGCAGGCAAGACAGTAGCCGGATATGGCGCGGCGGCCAAGGGCAATACTTTGCTGAACTATGCCGGCGTGCGTCCAGATCTGTTGCCTTATGTGGTGGATCGCAATCCTGCCAAGCAGGATAAATTTCTACCGGGTTGCCGCATCCCGATCGTTGCTGAAGCGCATCTAAAACAAATTCGACCCGACTATGTGGTGATCCTGCCCTGGAACTTGCGCGAAGAAGTGATGGTGCAACTGGGATATATACGCGAGTGGGGAGGGCAGTTCGTAACGGCAGTGCCAAATATTGAATTTGTGTAGGCATGGAATCCATGCCAATAAAATTATCCGGGAAAATACAACACCGGCAATTTAGCGCTTACAATAATGCCGAGGTTGGAGCGATGGAGGTGCTTTTTGAGCGAATGGTGGCTGGAGCAGTGGGTACTCGACGACTATGGCTGGCTGGCATATTGAGCACAAAAACTGCGTTAGATCCTTGGGTTGAGAAATGAGGTTACCGGGTTCTGGAGCTTCCTACAGGGCAAGGTTGGTCATTAAATAAATATTTTTGCTTTGCAGGGGAATTGGTTATGGGAGGAACTTGCTGACTTACGTAAGGATGATTCGGGTGTGATTGTGAATTTACAACATCAACCGTGGAAGGACGTATGCTGACGTCAGTAAGTAACAGGCAGGAGTTATTGCGGAATTTTTTCCACGAAATGTTCCGTATTCGGGTTGTCGAGGAAACACTTCTCAACTTGTTCGCTCATGGCGCCATTGGCGGCACGGTGCATACCTGTCTGGGCCAGGAAGCGGTAGCAGTCGGGGTGACTTCTGCCCTTAACCGGGAAATGGATATCATTTGTTCAAATCACAGAGGGCATGGCCATTTCCTGGCCTATTGCAGAGATGGTCGGGGCTTGATAGCGGAGATACTCGGCCAGCCCGCGGGCGTTTGTGGGGGTATTGGCGGAAGTCAACATCTGCAAAAGAAGAACTTTTATTCCAATGGGATTTTGGGAGGGATGGCGCCTGTTGCCGTGGGGATGGCCTATGCAGAGAAGTTGAAGGGCAGTGGGGCGGTGGTGGTGCAATTCATGGGTGATGGGGCGATGGCGGAGGGTGCGGTTTATGAAGCATTGAACATGGCTTCTTTATGGGGTCTGCCCATCATGTTCGCAGTTGAAAATAATCAGTATGCCCAAAGCACTCATTGGAGCGCGCAACATTCGGGCGCGCTGGAGCAGCGTAGCGAGGCATTCGGCGTGCCTGTTAGCGATATCGACGGCAACGATGTGGAAGGTGTGTATGACACGGCACGGCGGCTGATCCGGGAAATTAGGTCACAATGCGCCCCACGTTTACTCTTCATGCGCACTTATCGGCTCGGGCCTCATAGCAAGGGAGATGACTTGAGGGATCCGCAGGAACTTGACTATCACCTTCAGCAAGAACCTTTGTACCGCTTGCGAAAGAATCTTGACCCGTCTTGGGTTACAGATGTTGAGAGGCAAGTGCGCCAAGAGGTGGCGATGTTGGTGGACGATTTGAGAAGAAGTTGATCGTGGCAAGTTATTTGATGGAGTTGCAGTTAGGGCTGGCCGAGGCGTTGACGGCTAATGAGAAGGTGGTCGTTCTCGGCGAGGATTTGGTAGACCCTTATGGCGGAGCATTCAAGGTCACCAAGGGATTGTCTACCCGCTTTCCTGGGCGGGTCATCAGTACACCGATTTGCGAGGGCGGTTTCACTGGCGTGGCCGTAGGGATGGCTCTGCGCGGTTTCCGCCCAGTCGTGGAAATCATGTTTGGGGATTTTCTAACCCTTTGCGCCGATCAGATCGTCAATCACATGACCAAGTTTCCTGGCATGTTTAACGGACAGGTGAAGGTGCCGCTGGTGATTCGGACTCCAATGGGCGGTGGGCGTGGCTATGGTGCAACTCATAGCCAGAGTCTGGAAAAGATGTTTCTAGGGTTACCAGGCATAAAGGTGGTGGCGCCCAGCCATGTGCATGCTGCGGGCGACATCTTGCAGTATGCAATCCTCGCGGACGATGACCCAGTGCTATTCATCGAAAATAAACTACTTTATCCCTTGGATCGATACGCTCATGTTCTCATGGAACAAAGCGCCGAGATACCGGGTTATCCTACAGTAGCATTACGGAATTTCGGTTCCGGTCAACCGGACGTTATAGTCATATCCTATGGGGGTCTGAGTCGTGAACTTGTGCCCCTGTTGGAGAAATTGCGGAGCGATGAACTCAACGTAACTGCAGTTTTCCCGTCAAGTTTGTGGCCGGTGCCGATCAAAACTTTGGTGCGCTATGGTGCTCAGTGTGGGCGCTTGGTTATTTGCGAGGAAGGAACTACGGGATTCAATTGGGGTAGTGAGGTGGCGGTTCTGCTTTACGATGCTCTGCGTGGCAATTTGCTGGCGCCCATTACCCGGTTGGCGGCTGCATCGCAGGTGATTCCTGCGGCCCG
>JABEVH010000050.1 GCA_013043915.1 Pseudomonadales bacterium | reverse complement strand
GTCGTAAACAAGGGAGAAGGACTAGCCCCCCCCTTAAATGAGCTTGCTTTCCAGTTAGATGGGGAGCTGCTGGTCAAATCAAAACGCCATACGTTACCCAACAAGTCACCGGCATAGACATAGTCTACAACATGATCGCCATCCAGATCAGCAGCTGCAGCGTAAGCAATACCATCCTTACTTCCCACAGCAACACCGGTGTCTAGATAACGAAAAGTGATAGCCCCCGAGGAACTATCTATCTCCATGATAAACAGACCTGCTGTTCCATTGGCACTGCCTAAGCCATTGCCAAAAATGGCCCCCCAATTACCATCATGCAAACGACGAATCTGTGGATCGCCGTACACACCTCCCAAGTTTTGACCACAAGAGGGGTTGCCCGCACAGATCAAGGATGCAGGAATCCAGTCGCCCTTAACTAAGACGCCAGCATTAGCTTCATTATACAAGGTTGGGTTAGTAACATCTAAGGCGTAAATATCTGCACCACCGGCCCCTATACCTCCCACCAACCAGGTATGCCATGCCCCCTGATAGTACAGATCACCAACACCCGGGGTGGAATCCACATACCACTGATGGGCATAGGCCTGATTTGAATAATCCAGAGCCGTATTGCTGATCGTATGTATGTCGTTAAACACCGCCTGCGGCATATACGCCATAACTTCCTGACCATCATTGGTTGCTGACTGATACTGTCCCGATGCACTGTAGTAACCGCTGCGAAAGCCATGTAAAAATCCGTCATTGGCTCCCGCGTAAATAATATTTTCACGCTGTGCCTGCAGCGTTTTATAGCTAGCGTAAGTCGTTGTATTTTCAGGCATCGTATTGGCGGGATTCAACAGATCCTGCCAGGTTGTCGTGTAAGGGCTATTGGGGGCACCCACCCACTGCGGGCTGGAGTCCTGAATATCCCCGAGCACACTGGTACGATCACGAAAAACTCCACCATTAGACTGCTCCTCGCTACGATTACCTCGCAAATACTGAAGACGCCAATAGGCCTTATACGAAGTAGGGTTTCCTGCATTTAGCGTATTCTGCATGGTTGTGGTTAAATCAGCACTGCTCCACCGAAAAGCTACCCCTTTTCCCGTCCAGATGTTATTCGATAACACAGGCTGCCACGTCATCATGACGCGATTGCTCCACGGTTGCCCGGTACTAGGCGAACCCGCAGGGCATACCCCTGATGGTAACAGGCCTGTTCCTGTCAAATCACAAGTGGCATCCCAATTGGGCGCGGTATTCAAAGCCACCGTTGTAATTCCACCTGTCGAGGATGTCGTTAAGTAATACGCCTGTAAGCTACCCCACCAGTTGCTCGGATGATAATAGGCTAAATACACTTGCGTACTGGTCTGTACCGCACCTGTCTGCTGTGTATTTGCTGTAGCCGAGCTTGAAGCCGTATCTGTTGGTACAGCTTTAAAGCAGGTAATTTCATGGATATTACGACTACCCCCGGTAGATGCTCCAAAACCAAAATAGAGACTTTTCGGTAATGTGCCATTATTCTTCGTAATATCCCTGTTATTGATGATGGTTGAGAAAGCCCCTCCGTTATAGGCATACGCTAGCGTTAAGAACCCCTGAGAGGTAATCTGCAATTTATAAAAAATAGGGTAGGCTTTCTGTCGAGTGGTTGCTGATTCATTGGCAATATTGCTAGATAGTGTGACAAAGCCATTTGGAAGCATGGCAAAGTCACTAATATAAATTAGATTGCCATCGCCGTCCGTTGCCGGCTGAGTGGTCTGATAATTGCCATTGTCATCATTTACATCTTGCCACAGATAACCTGTCCGACAAGTCAATTGAACGATATAATTCTGATCGCTATTAACCACGGTCGCTGTTTCATAAGAGGAGTAATTGGCATTAATCCACTCCCAAGAGACATTGCCATTTCCGCGCAAACCAATTTCCATCGGGGTAGTATGGTTAAGTCCAGTGCCTGAGGCCGTATTATCATTCACAGTGATGTTACCGTTGGCGTCAACCGTTGCTCCATTTAGATAGTTGCCGTACTCATCCATGCCTAGGCCCAGATAGCCCCCGACCAGTCCATCAGAATCTGATTTCCCATTGGCACAGCTGTAACCTAAACTTCCTCCAAATGCGCCAACATGAGCCACCACCTCTTTGTTATTCACCAGCTTAATATTGGTAGCACTTGGATTATATGTAAGCAAGGGTAAACCTGAATTACTGGTATTAGCCGTTTTGACATCAAACTTTGTTCCATCCAGCAAATAGAATCCAATTCCATCGGCGCCATCTCGGGCTGCTCCTCCAGAATCACCCTCATAAGTTTCTGTAATAAATGTGATATTAACACCGTTACTGGAATCGAATGGGGTCGTTGAGAAGATGGCTCCAAACGCATCATTAGCATCATTGGTCAGCCGTAAAGCACCCTTGCCTGTGGGATCAGGCAAAGACCCTGTGTACCCTCCGACCTGGGTCACCCCAAAAGGATCTTTAGTGGCACACCCCGGCACGCTTCCACTGTTCAAGATCGGGGAGTTTTGTTGACTCGAACTCCCCGCCGTCAAACAGGCATTGATACTTTCCCACGTATTGGCCGAGCTGGTCGAAGTTCCTGTAAAGTTCTCGGTAATATTAGTGGTACTCCCTGCTCTTGCCCACGGAGACCCTATCAGGGCAAAGAGACTTATGATCAAAATTTTTCGGGCTATCATGTTATAAACCTCCCCGATTGATGATACCGCTGGTAACTTCGTAGGTACTTTGCACCACGCTGACGGAGTCGGGTAAGCCACCGAAGCCATAGGCGTTAATCTGATAAAGGATGCCTTGCCCATCTGGGCTGGTGCCTAGGTTCAAGACATAGAACCCTGGATCGGCATAGATATTATTGGCTCCACCGGCCGTATTGACCGTCATCATCGTGGTTGGAGGCACATAAGGTGTCCCTACAAGCTGAGACTTACCTGTGGTATCTAAAGCTGTCCAAGGCAACGCCGCGGGAGTAGTGAGCGCATTCGTACAGACCATACTGGTCGCCACGGTGGCGACCGAGGTACAAAGGCCCGTATTGGCCGATCCATTGCCTTGCAATACCCACCATTCGGCAAATTGTTCTGCGCTCATGGCATTGGTCATGGCCTGCTGCTTATCACGCATCGCGGCAACCGTATGATGCTGCTTGGCGGCTATATTGAACATGCTGACCGCAAGTATGGCCAGCAGTAACATCATGATCAAGCTGGTTAACAGCACGAATCCAGACTCTTGCTGAATAGGTATTTTTTTCATGGCCTGCTCATCAACGGTATGATTTTGCTGTAGGTAAAGGTTGCTGGCTGGCCAGCCTGACTAGCCAAGGGGTTATTAAATACCATGTTGACCTGAACTGAGACGACAGAGGACCAATCTGAGAGAGCAGCTACCTGCGTAGCCGTGTAGTACCCATCAGCCGAGCCATCGGCATTGGTATCTACCCCATACAAGAAACTCAAATGATTAAGCACCGTGGTCGAGCCATCACCGACCAGTGTGTACGTTGCCGTCGGCTCTTGTACCGTCGTGGTCTGGCTGGCAGGGGTGAATATGCTACCCGTGTATGTACACGTCAAATTTCCATTGGCATCCATCTGTAAGGTCTGATCAAAAATATAATATGTGCTTGGATTATTGGCCACAACCCCGCTAGGAAGCCCCCGACCCAAACAGTTAATCTGACTATCTTGCTGCAATATCTGACCATTGATCAGTCCGGTGACATAACGCAGTGACAGGGTGTCGCTCGCTGCGCTTCCACCATAAGTACCCATCAGATACTGCCCCACCGATAAATAAGTGGTCGTAGCAGGAAACTCCAGTGTCACGGTCCCCGTTGATGGATCGGGAATATAACCTGCCGACTGTATTACTTGGGTCAGCAAATTCATCGCCAAAGTGACATTATTGGAGAGTGTAGTCACTTTACTCTGTGATCGACTGGTCTGATAAACAGTCAACAAGGTGGTCAACATCCCCCCCACCACGAACACTCCCAGCGTCAAAGCCACCAGGAGCTCGACCAAACTATAGCCCTGCTGCTGACTCGGCATTCTTCCGGAGACTATTCTCATGGTTGCACCATCTGATCAAAAGTCTGCGTCTCACTGGTCTGTGTGTTTGCTGCACTCCTGACTGCATTATTAATGGCCACTGAATTTTCTGTCCAAGTCACCGCAATTTGACAGGTAGCAGGAGAAGATAGTGATGGCGTTACTGCATTGACAACCGCTGCAAGACAGGTGATGGTGCTCGACCCGTTAGGTATGATTTGAGTTAACGCTGTCGCATATTGAGACAGGTCCCATGCAGCCATCTGTGCCGGGGAGCACAGCATGTTGGCGCAATTTCCCGAGGGCACTTGACCCACGGTGAGATTAGTAGGGGTAGCCACATTAACACTTGTTTTCTTAGACGTGGTACTGCTGGTTAATGTCACCAAGGTTGGTACCGACGTAGTCTGCCAGAACATTTCATTGGCTCGCATGGCGCCTGCCAAGCTGGCAACATCCATGGCAACAACCGCCCGTGTTGCTGAAACCCCTCCTTCACTCACGGACACTGCATCAATTTTAGCCATACCCAGAAGGCCAATAGCGACGATAACGACCGCTACCAGCACCTCAACCATACTAAAGCCATGCATCCGCGTATGATTCATAGACAATTCCCCTGGCCCGCACTTTCAATCGACATCTGACCTAAGAAACTCACGGCCAAACATAACGTTGTGCCGCTTGAAGGCGTAGGTGCATGATCGGTAAAGGTCACTTGCGGTATGGTGGTGGCTATACTGGACACATAACCACCACGATTGAAAGTCACAGCTCCTATCGAATTATCCGCCTCCAGTGTATCACCATCGACCAGTGCACTCTGATAGCGTCTAATCACCGTACCCGTCACGGTCTGTTGCGTCGCCGTCGGATCATCAAATACGATCCAGCCTGAAGTCCATGACGTTGAACCATTACAGGTTGTACCATCACTGGAGGCGCAAATGGTTACACTCAACCCTGTTCGAACTGCTTCCATACTGGCATAAGCAAGGTCAGTCTGGAGCTGATCGGTTTCAGCTAAAATATGATTTTTGTATATAGAAGTGTGGTAGGCAGACACCGCCATAGCCCCAAGAATCCCTGCGATGGTCAGCACAATCATCATCTCTACCAGCGTGAATCCTGATAGTTTAGACTGACTTGCGCCACTTCTAGGATACAGCACCATGGTTTTCCTGCCCTCGACTAAGCATCGCCTGATAGCGAACTTTCCTATGAAGAGGTGTATCAAAGCAGCTCACCATCTACCAGCACAGGCCACCTAGGCGGTTTCTGCATCCGACAAACGGTAAATACTTCCCTCCTTTAGAGCGCGCTTTGAACTTACAGCCCTCTTCCTATTACAATACCCCCCCCACGTGGAGGATTTAGCGATGAGCGATATGCACTACATCCGGCAATGTATCGAGGATTCCCTGGCGGTCAAACAGAAAGTTCTGGATGATCAGGCCCTCTTAGATCGTCTTCAACAAGTTGCCGAGGTTTGTATTCATGCCTTTCGTCGAGGCAATAAAGTCATGCTGGCCGGCAATGGTGGATCAGCTGCTGATGCTCAGCATATCGCTGCCGAGTTTGTTAGCCGCTTTGACTTTGATCGCCCCGGCATACCGTCACTGGCGCTCAGCACAGATACTTCCATGCTGACCGCTATCGGTAACGACTACGGTTATGAGCATGTTTTTCGTCGCCAGGTACAGGCCCAGGGGCGTGAAGGAGATGTGCTGATCGGCATATCCACTTCAGGTAACTCTCGTAACGTCGTACTTGCCGTCGAAGAAGCCCGCCGCATGGGGATCGTGACCGTAGCGTTGACCGGAGCCAAGGGCATCCTGCCAGAACTCTGCGATCATGCTCTGCAAGTACCTGCCACCCATACCCCGCGCATTCAGGAAAACCATATCCTGCTCGGGCATATTTTGTGTGGCTATGTTGAAGCCGTGATCTTTGCTGACGTTAAACAGCCCAAAGCCTGATCAGATCTCACTCAACGGTATGCGTAGTTCCTTGGGCATGCTGAACACAATGTTCTCAGGACGTCCTACAACCTCTTCGACGTTCTGACCTCCCAAAACCTGAAGTTTTTGCACCACGGCCTGAACCAGCACTTCAGGCGCTGAAGCACCAGCTGTCACGCCCACCTGCTGCACGCCCTCTAACCAAACAGGATCAATGCTTTCAGCGCCCTCAATGAGGTATGCTCGTTTTCCCATACGTTCAGCAAGCTCACGCAAGCGGTTACTGTTGGAGGAGTTCACTGAACCCACCACAAGAACCAGATCGCTATCTTGTGCTAACTCGCGTACCGCATCCTGACGATTTTGTGTGGCATAACAGTATCATCCTTACGCGGCCCCTGTATGGAAGGAAAGCGCAACCTGAGCGCCTCGATAACCCGGGCAGCGTCGTCCACCGACAAGGTGGTTTGCGTTACAAACGCCAAATGCTCAGCATCACGCACCTGAAGCGCGGCCACATCCTGCTCGTCCTCAACCAGATAGATAGCCCCCCCGGCCCGGCTATCATATTGCCCCATGGTGCCTTCTACCTCAGGGTGGCCGGCATGACCTATCAGGATGCTTTCCATCCCTGCTCGGGAATAGCGCGCGACCTCAAGATGAACCTTGGTGACCAAGGGACAGGTGGCATCAAACACTTTTAACTGTCGGCCCTGTGCTTCCTCACGCACAGAGCGCGAAACCCCATGCGCACTGAAAACAACGATACCACCATCGGGGACTTCATCAAGCTCATCAACAAACAAGGCACCTCGCTGACGTAAATCCTCTACGACAAAGCGGTTGTGAACGACTTCATGCCGCACATGAATGGGGGGACCAAACACCTCCAGAGCACGGTTGACGATCTCGATAGCCCTATCCACGCCCGCACAAAACCCTCGTGGATTTGCAAGTTTAATGCGCATGACCAGCTCCGGATGGCTGCAAAGAAACAGGTTGAGCATCTGCATCAAATACCTGCAGGATTTCCACTTCAAAAATAAGCTCACGGCCTGCCAGCGGATGATTGAAATCCACCACGACATGCTCTTCATCAAGG
>JABEVH010000049.1 GCA_013043915.1 Pseudomonadales bacterium | reverse complement strand
CAGCACCGCCGCCTTTAGCGAACCGATGGCCGCCAGTATGGGAGCCTCGGACTTTACTGTAACCTGTGCGGCTCCCTGCGTGAGCCCGACGGGGTCGGTAGCACTGAACGCAGCTAGCCTCATTGCTACCTACACGTTGGCAGCAGGAACCAACCTTAAGGCAGGGACCCTCTACACGGCCACAGTCACGGGTGCAAAAAGTCTTGCAACCGGTCTGGCATTGGCTAGTCCTTACATATGGCAGTTTACGACAGGTGTCACGGTAAGAGTGACCCGGCCCAGTGTGACAGTCACGGTGCCAGTGACGACCAGCCCTGGTCCAACAACTGGCGTGCCAACCAACACAGCTATCACCGCTGTATTCAGTACGTCGATGGATCCGGTAACCATTGATGCAAGTAGTTTTACGTTAACCTGCGCAGCTCCATGCGTGTCGCCTACAGGCACGGTGAGCTACACCGTCGGCAGCAATACGGCTGTATTTTTGCCAACTGCGGCACTCACGGCAGGCAGTACCTATACGGCCACAATTACGACGGCTGCTACGGATCTGGCAGGCAATGCATTAGGCGGTAATCCTGCTCTTCTGCCTGCTGCCAGCAACTATGTATGGACATTTACCACGGCAGCGGCTATTCCGGTTTCCCATGTATCGGTGCTCTCCACCAATCCCACTCCTAATGCTGTAGGAATTTGC
Organism: Pseudomonadales bacterium; assembly: GCA_013043915.1. GTDB lineage: Bacteria > Pseudomonadota > Gammaproteobacteria > Pseudomonadales > Moraxellaceae > JABEVH01. Next base: position 6,656 of record JABEVH010000049.1, on the reverse strand, counting down.
CCAGGCGCTGCTGTTAATGCAACGTTTAGTGTACCCGCGGGTTTGCGGATGAATCCGGCCACGATCAATAGCGCAAACTTTACGATGACAGGCCCTGCATCAACTCCAGTAACAGCTGCCTCTGTCGTGCTTGATGCTGCCACGGGCACCATTGCTACTTTCACGCCAAAAGCGTCCCTGGTTGCGGGAACGACTTACACCGCTACCTTAGCAGGAGGGGTGAGTGGTGTGGCAGATTTGGCTATACCCGCTGATACGATGCTGAATAACTTTAAATGGAACTTCACCGTATCGTCATGCGCCGTCGTGCCTCCACCGATTTCGTTGGGCTCGGCATCGGCATTCGGAGACTTTGGTGGCTCCGCGGGGACCACCAACCAGGGAACACTGACCATCATCAATGGCAACATGGGAACTACCGCTGTTTCTACCGCCGTGACAGGATTTCACGATACAGGAGTAGGATGCATTTATACCGAAACTACGCTGAATAAAGGTTTCGTCAATGGCCTGATCTACACGGCAGCACCTCCTCCTACCGTTGCATGCCCGAACGAAGGCACCGCGGTAACTGGAGCAGCAGCAGCGCAAGCCCTTCTCGATGCGCAAACTGCCTACCTGGCCTTGGTAGCTATGGCACCGGTTGGTGCAAATCCAGGTTCAAATCTAGCTGGCCTAACCCTTGCTCCCGGTGTTTATCCGGCACCTGCGGGCTCGTTCCTGATACAGGGAGGAAACCTGACCCTTGATGCTCAGGGCAATGCCAACGCAGTTTGGGTATTCCAGATGGCGAGCACGCTTACCGTCGGTGGTCCTGGGGTAGCCTCACCATCCAGCATCATTTTGAAAAATGGCGCACAAGCTGCAAATGTATTCTGGCAGGTAGGCAGTGCTGCGACCATTAACGCAGGTGGTGGTGGCACCATGGTCGGAACCATTATTGCGCGATCAGGGGTAACCATTTCAACGGCAGGTAACGTAGGGATCGTGACCCTCGATGGCCGGGCCTTATCGCTGGGTGCATCGGTGACCATGGTGAACACGGTTATTAACGTGCCATAGGGCGAAACCAGGGAAGTCGATTTGTTTCTGCCTACATTTATACGCCGAAGACAGCGAATGCGGGTAGAAACGACCAATAAAGAGCGTGTTGCAAGGTTGAGCAGAGACCAGCGCTATTGAATCTTTCGGGAGAAAAAAATGAAATTTGTAAAGGTGTCAGGAACATTGGGTTTGGCTGTGCTAGTTACGATGGCCATCCCCCTCGCAAGGGCGGATGATAACGGTTGGTACATAGGTGGCAATGTCGGTCAATCACGAGCGAGAATTGATAATACGCGCATCACCAACGGTTTGCTGGGTAGTGGCTTTAGCACAACAGCGATTAGCAATGAAAATCGTGATGCTGCTTTTAAGTTGTTGGGCGGCTATCAATTTAATCCGTATGTCGCTTTGGAAGGTGGTTACTACGACCTGGGCAGGTTTGGTTTTAATGCTAATACATTACCTGCGGGTGACTTAAATGGTCACATAAGAGTTAAGGGAGTTAATCTTGATGCTGTCGGATTTTTGCCATTTACGAACAAGTTTTCTGCGTTTGGCCGCGTTGGTTTGAACTACGCCGATGCCAGAGATGCGTTTCAGGGAACGGGGCTGGTGAATGTAAATGATCCTAATCCCAGTAAGAGTGCACTGAATTATAAATTAGGCGTAGGGTTGCAGTATGCATTTGTCAAATCACTCGACATGCGTATTGAAGCAGAACGTTACAGATTCAACGATGCAGTTGGCAATAGAGGAGACGTCGATCTGCTTTCAGTCGGCTTGGTTTATCGATTCGGCCAAAAAACACACCATCACGTAGCTGAGACGCCGGAGCCTGTAGTCACCACTCCGCCTGTAGCTGCAGCTGATGTCCCGTCCTCCCCTCCCACTGAGGTATTGAGCACTGAGACATTCTCAGCTGCATCGCTTTTCGATTTCGACCAGGCGATCGTCAAGCCCGATGATAAGCCGTCGCTTGATGCCTTTTCAGCCAGCCTTAAGGGTAAAAATTATAACCTTATTGAGGTGACCGGGCATACTGACCGCATCGGTTCACACGATTATAATATGACGCTATCGACTCAACGTGCTGAAGCCGTCAAGAATTACCTGATTGAATCGACAGGGATTCCGACCGACAAGATCGTTGCTAAAGGTGTTGACGGAGAGGATCCGGTGACCAAGCCCGATGATTGTATAGGCACAAAAGTAACGCAAGAGCTGATAGATTGCCTACAACCTGATCGTCGCGTCGAGGTGAAAGCATCGGGTACAAAATAAAACCTACGTGCTCAAACTCACATGTACGCCAAGGCTCCATGGATGACACCTTGGAGCCGAATAATATCTGGCAACGTAGATATTCTCACCAAAGATAGTGCTACCTGCTCTGCATTTTTGGCCTGTGGTGTGGTTGAAAACAAGCACCCGTCGTGTCAGCTGCAGTTACGCGGGCAGGTTGTGAAACCGCTATCTCCTGAAAAGATTGTGGCCTATGGATGGAGCAAGTGGGCGGGTGCTGGAAGTACGGAGTTGCAAAGGGGCGAAACTTCAGTTATGCCTGCGGTCAAATCGTGAGGGCGACTTGCTTGCTAGAGCACTGTTGATTCAGCCACGGACTGAAGGTTGTAGCGGAAACATAATCAACATTGAGTCGTTACACCAGAGCCGGGAGGCCACGAATGATCAAACATCGCAAACCTCCCGCCTGTTAGGGACAGGGCCTTTAGGGTTTTAGCTGAGGCAGACTTCATGCTTTACGTTTAGGTATACAGCTAACGGCAAGCTCAATAAGGAAGGCCTCGTCATGACTGGGATGGGGGCGATAAAAATAATGAGATATGACCGGATAGGTGACAAAATTATCGGCTCAAAATCACCGCATACAGACCGAGTATGCAGAAAGTGTATTTGCCGTACAAGGCTTGTCGTCAGGGTAAGCTGGTTATCGAAGTACCCCGTTTTACGCTTTGTCCCGTACGGGATCAGCGACAGACTGTGCCGCGTGCGGCTAGGTCTGCCCGCACAATCGGGTATCACCCTCCGGATTTGTCTGCCAACGCTGCTGGAACATTGACCATGCTGATTACAACGCGACCAAGGTGATAGCCCAGCGTGGTGTTCATCCAATACTGGCTTGAAAATGTGTTCGGAAAGAATCGAGGCGGGGCAGGATCACAAGGATCAAGGTAGGGGAGGAAGGCTCCGAACCGGTTGCGGAAACGCCATCTATGCTGGGTGAGGTCGCGCTAGGTCTGGGGCGGGTAACACCCACGCGCTCGGGTCGTTGACTCCAGAAACCCCCATGACAACGCGTTTACGCGCTTAGTGGCGGGAGATTTCATCAGATAGTCTCAGTTACATGTTTACAGAACGCGTCGGCCCTGGATGATGCGTACAAGTATGATGACAGCGGCAATGATCAGCAGTATATGAATAAAGCCGCCCATGGTATAGGAACTGACCATGCCTAGCGCCCAAAGAATCAACAATACGATGGCGATGGTTTCTAGCATGTTATTTCTCGCAGAGTGATGGAGGTTTTTGCCGAGGCAGGATATATAGCCGATGCCGGGGAGTCATTCCCCGGGCATGATCCAACATCGACATGTATAGGTCTGTGTTTGCCGGCACGGCGGGTTACTTTAATCCCTGGTCTTTGAATTTCCCCACAGCATCATGGACGCTGTTTTTTAGCGATTCCCAACTGGTCTCTACGCCCTTCTTCATGGTATCAAAAGCACCTTCGCCTGCATGGGAAAGCTCGGTAAGCTTCGCACTGGCTGTCTTGAGCTGATGTTCGAGGTCGTCAACTAGCTTGTTGAGATCAATCTGAGCATCTGCCTTGGCGCTTTGCGCACGAGCTTTCAGCTTGTCTACGTCGGCTTGCACGCCATCCAACTGGGCTTGGTATTTCTGTTGGTACAGTTCTTTATCGTTAACTCGCATGATGTTGTAACCTTAGTAAGTAATAGAGGGTTTAGAGAAACTTGTATTGCAGGACAACAGAGAAGCTGTCGACCTGGGTCTGATCCATGTGGAAATGTTCGTACTCACCACGAAGATCCAGGTTATTAGATAGACTATAACGAACGCCTAGCCCAAGGCCGAGGTCGGTGCCGGTCTGGTCATTGCTGATATTGCTGAAGCGGTTGTTGGTTTCCCAATTCAGTAGGCTAATCTTGGCATAGGGCGCTACGGGGCCATTTACGGGCATTTCGAACACCGCGCCAACAGTCCAGCCACTAGCCTGAACTTGGTCATTGCCCCGGTTGCTGGTGCCAAAATCAATGTATTGTCCTTCGAAGGAGATAATTCGGTTCAGATGGTAACCGGCAACGCCCTTCCAAGACATTTCTCGGCTATTGAGATCGCCGCCTCTATCGGTGTAATTCTGACCATCCAGTTGACCATAACCAATACCTCCTCCTAGGTAAGCATAGGGTTGATCACTGTTGGCAGGGCTTGCCATGGCGCCTGATGAGATACTGCTCATTACGCCCAGCAAAAGCAGGGGAAGAGTCGCTTGAGTAATTTTCATAACTGAACTCTTTTCTAGTGTAAAAAATGAATTGCATCTGCAGCAAGAAGATCAATTGCTGGCAACAGGGCTGTTTTCAATAATGACTTCAACACGGCGATTCTGCTGACGCCCAGCAGCGGTACTATTGCTGGTCACCGGATATGCTTCGCCCTTACCGACAGCAGTAATGCGATCAGCACTCACACCTTGACTGACGAGATAGTTCTTCACAGCATCAGCACGGCGCTTTGACAGTCTCATGTTGTATTTAGCGCTACCCACGTTGTCGGTATAGCCTTCAACAGTGATGTGACGATTTGGTTTTTTATCAAGGACGACGGCCAAACGGTCAAAATTGGCAGTAGCACCAGGTTTGAGATTGGCGCGACCGGTTGCAAAGACCACATCACTGAGAGAAAAGACTAAGCCGCGGCTAGTTTTCTTGGCGTGCAGAGCAGCCAATTCACCAGCAAGGTCGCTGGCCATGGCATTAGCATCATTAGCTTGTTGGTTAGAGATGTCAGCTTGCTGGGAGGCGGCATTAGCCTGCTGCGTAGCAGCAACTGCCTGCTGTGTAGCAGCAACTGCCTGCTGCATGGACGCGTTGGCCTGTGCTTTGGCTTGGTCCGCTTCTTGAGTACGAGCCGCCAGCTGAATCTGATCGCGTTGGCTGGATGCTTTTTTCAGCTGATCTTCAGCGTAGCGGGCTGAAGCCAGGGCATGAGCCGTCTTGACCTTATTATTCGCCAGAAAAGCTAAATGAGACTTAAGTGCAGCATCGCTTGTAGGCGCTTCAGCTGCACGTACGGCGGTTTCAGCTTCCTTGATGGCAACGGGAGCACGACTAGCGAGTTGAGGATCGCCTTCCAGTTGATTAAGATTAAGGCGGGCACTGTCGACCTCGGGGTTCTGTACCGGCGGTGACTGGCAGGCCACTAGCGTTAGTGCGACGATTCCTAAGGTCATTGCGCTTGCAAGGCGTGTCATACGGATACGAGTAATCATGACTTAGCTCCCATTCTTGCGTTGAAGTTCTTGCTGCAGCGTATCGTTGCTCTGCTGCATTTCCTTATCGACAGATTTGGAGCGAGCTTCTTGTGCTAAGGCTGTGGCCAGCTCGGCATCACTACGTGATTCATCAGCTAACCAGCGCGCTTGCACCATTTCACTTTCATCACTGTCTCGTCTGGCCTTGTCAGCCATGGCATGAGCAGCCGTAAGTTTGTCGCGAGCTGAAGTCAATTGAGACGAGGCATAGTCTGCAACACGGGCATCATCAGCCTGTTTAATGGCCATGTCAGCTGCTTGCATGGCTACGTTGGGTGGTTCGGGAGCTGAGGCACACGCTGCCAGCCCGATGCTTAAAATAAACACAGGCAATAACATGCCTGCATCCATCTTGCTTGTGGTTTTACCAGTTGATTTGAACATTGATTTTATCTCCTAAAGTGACAACGCGAGGTCTCTGCGGCCTCGGGTAAATCAAATGAATAGTCACTCTGTGCCATGCTGGAGTCAGGTTCCGTGCGGTAGCGTACGTAGCGCGAAATAGGAGGCACATAAGTGTGTGGAGTAAAGTATCAGCCTGCTTGTGCCGATGATGTAAAGTCTAATAAGCCATGGAAAAATCGGGTTGGTCTGCGAAACAAGATCAGCTTTGCGATGTTAAGAACCAGGTCACCACAAGCTAGCAAGCCCACACTAGGGACATCTTGCTGTACAGTACGGGTTAACCTCTGACGAGAGCGAGGATATACAGCGGGATTAAGCTAGCAGGTAATCCTCATGTTTTCCGGTACGTAACAGTACGCATGGTTTAGATGCGAGGTGAGATACTTGTCTCAGCGGTGATCCATGTCCACATGGTGGATGTTCCTGACCTGCTGTCGCAACTGTCCCAGGCCATCAGTCTGCGATCGGGACCAAAAATTTCCACATGCGGCGAGCCGCATAAGCCATAGGATTGGATTCTGGAGTTGAACTCCGTAATTTCAGACAACCTGATGTCTGCTCTTGGAGAATTTCATGAGATTAACAGAAAACCCCATATAAAATAATTAGTTGCGATCAAATTCAAGTTATTTTGCTT
>JABEVH010000048.1 GCA_013043915.1 Pseudomonadales bacterium | reverse complement strand
CGAAAAAATACCCTAGATCAGGGGGATGGCATGTTTCTAGCCATCCCCCCCGAGACCTCGGCGGCAAGAGCGGGTCTGGGGCGGCGCCCCAGGGGGGGGGGGCGATTTAATGAAACTTGGAATTTACATGGGGTCCCATCAAATAACTTGAAAACATGACCATCAAATCAGCTGCTCCTGCTCAGCATTGATCAAGGTCGACATCGAGCTGACGGTGTAACTACCCGGTTGTCTGGCCTGCCCCACCACATAGACATGAATGGAACGAAGCTGACCTAAGTTAACTTCCAGCTCAAAATTACGGTAATTACGTTCGATGGCGGTCTTAATGGTTTCTTTAAGATCCTGGTACTTGACCCCAGCTACATTAAGGCTACCAATTTTTGGGATATAGATAGATCCCATACGATCTACCGTCGCATGGTAATCCACATCCAGTTGCCCCCAGGTACGAATGACAATCTCATCCCCAGGCCCCACCGTGTAGTCAGGCGTCACCGGCACATGTTCAACAGGGGCAAAGGTTGAAGGTGAGCCACCAAACATGCCATAACCAAACAAAGGCAACTTGACCCCAACGGATTCACGAATAAAACGTTGAAAATCAGTTTCAGCTGAAACTAATTGGCCTGAAGTTGAGCCAGAATTCGCTTTCTTCTGGGCAGCCTGATGTTGAGCCGCTTGAGCATCTTTAATTGAAGGAGAAGCATTGTGGATACTGGTGATGCCAGGTACGGAAGGGGCTACGCCCGCCAGCGAGGGTTCTGCCGAACCTACGCCATCTGCAGAGGTTCCCGACGATGTACTGGCATCGGTGCTTGCAGATGCAGCCGTCGCACCAACGCCGCTGGCCCCTGCCGCCCCCACCAGTCCGCTCATGGCACACAACAGACAGATCCAAGATAAACGCAGCTATCCTCGCATTGACCCCCCCAGGGTAGAGTGATACACGGACAGCCAGGCAACGAACCAACCCCATTCGTTCCCCCGAGAATTCGGGCGCTGATGTTACGTGAAGGCGACCTATCCTGCAATCTCAGTTTGGTGTTCCTTGCCTTGCTGATACCAGCGTTCTATATCCAGCAAGGAGAAGGGCCAGGCCAGATCAGGCCGGCCCTGACAGCTTAGAACGGGGATACGCGTACCGTAGTGTTCGATACCCTGCGCCAGATCGATGATATCGACATGGGTCGCTTGCAAGCCCATCTGCTGCAGCATACCGGCGGCCTCCTCGCAGAGATGGCAGGATTCAGTACCTAGGAGGGTTATGGTCATGCTTAGGTTCATGGCGCATTGCCATAAAAACGCAGATGACCACGCAGGCTAAAACATGATGCCGGTAAAAGATCATGTTCGCGCATGGCAAAGCGCTGTTGCAGGGTATCTGATAATTGAAAGCTCTTTTCATCAACGACCAACCAGAGTTCGCCACCGGGGGTTAATCGTGCCATCAAGCTGGCGATCCAGCTTTCCTGCACATCACGCCAGCGAAAGCCCTGACGGCGTTGTTCGGCATGGTGACTCTTAGGTGGGGTCAGCAAAATGACATCCTGACGCGGCAAGGTGCCGAGCATGGCATTAAGGTCGCCGCATTCTATCGCCAGGCTGTCATCGGCCCAACCGTTGAGGGCCCATTGCTCCCTGGCCCAGTCCGGCCAATACGGACGTGGCTCCCAGCCTTGTACATACCCGCCCTGATGTTTGATCTGCATGGCTAAACTGGCGTTATGACAGAATAAATGCAGGCAACGTTGCGGCTGCCGCTGCAGCACATGCTGATAAAGCCCTGTTAAGGGCAACTGCAGGCCAGGATCATCGGAGCGAGCCAGATCCAGGCGGTACAGCAGGCCCTTATCCTCGATGCTCTGCCAATCGGGCCGTGCTTCACGCCCTGCCCGCCCCAGGCGCACCTGATCGCGCTGCACGCCCAGCACTTCACGCAGGGCGATTAAGGTTGGCGTAAAGACGGCGGCCTGGGTAGCATCAAACTCGATGACCGAGAGCAGATCATCGTAGACATCGACGCGCAGGGATAAATCTTTAAGTTGACCATCATAGAGGCGTCCACAGCGCTCACCTTGTACCTGCAAGGCTTGCCAACTGCTCAGCACCTGTTCCTGAAAAGCGGTCATGGTCGCCAGGACTTGCGGATTTAACTGCTTGGTCCGTCGCACCCAGGCTTGGGCACGGGCAACACGCATATAGCGCGGCAAACCGCCATGCGACACTCTTTCTGTACGCATATGCTCCAAACTCATGCCATCCAGCCAGTCTACCTGGGGGGCAATGGTGGTCACGACCTGACTAGGGCGGCGCTGACGACATAAACGCCCCAGAGCCTGGTACAGCCAGCGCGAATGGGCTTCATCCCCTAGCCGTTCACCATAAGGAGGGTTGGTAATGACCAGCCCTGTGCACGTGGATTCCGGCAACTCTGCCAGGGGCTGAACAAGCAACTGAACATCGGCGGCATATCCGGCGGCTTTGAGGTTCTCACGCGTGACTTCTATGGCCTCGCGTGCAGCATCACAGCCCGTCAAGCGGGGCCAGGGCCGTGTACGCGCAGCCTGACGGCGCTGATGCGCCTCCTCCAGCAAGTTCTGCCATACCTCCGGCTGATGATGATGCCAGGCAGTAAATCCCCAGTGCTGGCGTTGCAGGCCAGGTGCATGATCGGCCACCATCATTAAGGCTTCCAGCAGCAAGGTTCCCGACCCGCACATAGGATCGATCAGTTCTTCAAACTGCCCCGCCTTCCCCGGCCAACCGCTTAAACACAACAGGGCAGCGGCCAGGTTTTCTTTGATGGGAGCCGCAAGAACGCGCGTACGCAGATGGCGCTTGTGCAGGCTATCTGCCGACAGGTCCAGCCCCACGGTGACGGCCTGTGCTTCCACATGGATATAAAGGGGCACCTGCGGCTGCCGGGGATCAACCGGCGGTCTGTCACCGGTCAGTTCACGAAAACGATCAACATAGCCATCCTTGACACGCAAGGCGGTTAACTGCTGCGGCCAAGCCACCCCTGGCGCCAAGCTAGCACGTACCGCCAGACTGGCTTCTGCCGGAAAATGATCTTCCCAGGGCAGGCTGGCTACCCATCCGGTCAGGGCATCCGGGCTGAGCTCGGTGCTGGAAAAAAGCGGACACAACACTCGTGAGGCCAACCTAGACCATAAACAGGTACGGTAAGCCTGCTCCAAATGGCCCTGCACCAGGATAGTATTTCGGGCAATGTTGACAATAGTGTGACCAAATGATTGCAGTTCGTCGGCAAGCAAGGGCTCCAGTCCTTCTGAACACGTCACCATAAATTGTGTAAACATGATACGAATCAACCTTTTATCATTTAGTTCAGATCGGTTAAGAGCATTTTCAACTATACAAACGCCGTTATAGAAAAAAAAGATTATGGCGCATTCATGCAGATAAGAGTATCCATAGAGATAGAGGAAGCGCGCTAGTGTACCACTAGGCGAGTGGCCTCTAGACCTTACCGATCAGGAGTTGCACGTATGAAGCGACAGAGAAGGGATCGTTCCGAATTGCTGTATACACGTGGTTTTCAAGTCGGTGCCCGGGGACGTTCCCTGGACATATGTCCCTATACCGACATCAATCTTCGACAACACTGGATGGCAGGCTGGCGTGAAGGTCGCATGGCGTTTCATCAAGGCATGGTAGGAGCCTCTTTACTGGCTACACAACCCATGAACTCGGTACATATCTGAACTTAACCTTGTTTCCTACAGAACCGCAACACCCGGACCGTACGCATGAGGAGCGCACGGTCCGGTATTCGTGAATCTAGCCGACGTATCCCCCACGGTATAAAATATTCCTTGCTTAACGCTTAAGGTCCGCAGAAATTTGCCCTGGCCTCACTTAAAGCCAGGTGATTTTTAATAGACTAACGCTCATGAAGGCGAGCCGACGCCCCCGAGCATGAAAGCCTTGGCGTAGCAGAGGCTGCTGCATCATGACGTCTTTAGCGTTATCTTAAAGGT
>JABEVH010000047.1 GCA_013043915.1 Pseudomonadales bacterium | reverse complement strand
GGATATATTTCCATAGCCAGTCCAGAGCAGGCCGGGCACGTCCAACAGCCGGTTAGGTCGTGGTTCGCTTCGCTCTCACGACCTAACCTTAGTCGTTATATTTTCTTGTTGGATTGGCGTGAAATATGCTTTGACCTAGGTGGTGTGATGAGATCGCTGTCAGCAAACCAAGGGGAATGTCTATGGCAAAAATTGGGGTGTTTTTTGGTTCCAATACGGGTAAGACCCGTAAGGTAGCCAAACTCATCAAGAAACGTTATGACGATGAAGTTATGGCCGATCCGGTCAACGTCAACCGTACCTCGGTTGAAGATTTTGCCCAGTATCAGTATTTGATTTTGGGTACACCTACCTTGGGTGATGGTCTATTGCCTGGCTTGTCAGCTGATTGTGAAAATGAGAGCTGGGAAGAGTTTTTGACCAAATTGGAGGGTACGGACTTCTCAGGTAAAACCATGGCCATCTATGGTCTGGGTGATCAAGTGGGTTATGGGCATGAATTTCTTGATGGCATGTTTCTGCTCTATGATTTTTTCAAAAAGCGCGGAGCACAGCTGGTAGGAGCTTGGCCGACGGAAGGTTATGATTTTGCGCACTCTGAAGCCGTGGAAGATGGCAAGTTCGTCGGATTGGCTTTGGATCTGGATAATCAGGGCGCATTAACGGAGCGACGTATTGATGACTGGCTGAGTAGCATCGCTAGCGATTTTGGCGTGTAAGTCATCGAGGGAGGGTAAGGCTGGTAGAGCTTCTAACCTCCCTTTTTATGGCCTACCGCTATATAATGTTTTATACAATGATGAGGTGTAATTATGCGTAAACTAATCGTTCTGGCAGGTTGTGTATTAAGCGCTTCATCGGCTTGGGCGGATTGGCTTGATGAGGTTAGTGACCTACAGTCACAGCAGCCGCACTGGGTGACACCCTTGGTGACGGTGACTCCTCGACTTGAGCAGGAATACCGGGTAGATGTGTTGCAGACCCAGCTGCCTAATGGTCAGTTGGTGAATAACTATGGTAATGGTAAGGGCTTGGAAATGGTGGTCCCAACGCTGCCTGTTGAAGTGGCCGTGAGTGGTCCTGCTTATATAGACCATCCAGGGCATCATCTGCTGAATGGGTATACGGATACTTCGTTTCTGCTGAAGTACCGGATCTATTCTGAGAATGAAGAGCAGGGAAATGCCATTGTGACCGCATTCCTGGGCGGGTCATTACCTATGGGCTCCGGTACTAATGTTGGCACCAACCCTGCCGCTGTCTATACACCTACGCTAGCCGTAGGTAAGGGGTACGGGATCTTTGATGTGCAGTCCACCCTGGGTTACAGTCTGCCGGTAGCTGATGTTAACCGGATCGGCCACACCTTGCTCTGGAATACGGCGGTACAGGCGCATTGCGGAAGTTTTTGGCCTGAGCTGGAGTATAACCAGACCTCTTGGCAGGATGGGCCGCTTTCAGGTAAACGGCTGGGAATGGTGACGGCTGGTTTTCTCTGGCGTCATCCTTTAGTAAAACGCATCGGGATCGTGTTGGGTTTAGGCTATGAAAAGCCCATTACCTCATATTATCCGCAGGAGCATACCTGGTTGGCGACGGCACGGTTACCGTTTTAGGGTAGCAGGTTATTCTACCAGGGCAACGGTCTTGATATGTGCCCAGACCTGTTGCCCTGGATGGAGTTGGAGCTCATCAAAAGAACGGCGCGAGATACGGGCAAGGATGGAGGTGTTGCCTGCCCGGAGTTGCACAAGTATTTGGCTGGGATGTTGGGCAGGGGCATGATTCTCAACCACGGCGGCTAAGCGGTTGAGTAGGCTGCTATCCAGGGAGGGTGTCAGAGCAATGCTGACATCACGCGCATGAATGGCCACGCGTACCCGTGTACCCAAGGCTAGGTTTAGCAGTCCTGTATGGATACAGCCATCGGCAAAGTCGAGGCGCATCAGGTGATAATGGTTGTCGTGATCGGCGACCGAGGTTTCGATCACCACTGCCGCTTGCGGGTCCTGTGCCAAAGGCAGATTGATCAGTGAGGTTACTTCTGAAAGGGTTCCGTTGGCGATAACCTGGCCTTGATCCAGCAATACAACATGATCGGCAAGCCGGGATACTTCATCCATGCTGTGGCTGACATAAAGGATGGGAATATCGAGTTCGTCGCGTAGCCGCTCAAGATAAGGCAGAATTTCCCGCTTGCGTTCCCTGTCTAGGGCAGCCAGGGGCTCATCCATCAACAGCAGTCGCGGCGAGGATAGCAATGCTCGAGCTATGGCTACGCGCTGACGTTCACCCCCTGAAAGTTTGTTGGGATGGCGTTGCATCAGGTGATTGATACCCAGGAGCTCAATAACTTCACGACGAGTATGATCCATGCGGGGGGCCTGCGGGTTTCTCCGCAGTGCGTAATTTAAGTTGCCCTCCACACTGAGGTGTGTAAACAAGTGAGCCTCCTGAAATACATACCCCAAAGCACGCGCATGAACGGGTAAAAAATAATCATCCTCTTGCCAGCGTTCCCCATGCACATAGAGGCGGCCTTCAGCTGCGCGTTCCAGGCCGGCAATGCAGCGTAGTAGGGTGGTTTTGCCTGAGCCTGAGGGGCCATAGAAGACGGTCACACCCTGAGAGGCTAGCTGTAGGTCGATACAAAGGTTAAATGCCGACCGCCTGACGTTAAAGCGGGCTTCAATGCTCATGAGGAAATGAGCCTGTCAGCGGTGGGTTTAAAGTGATGCAGCGTCCAAAGTACAGCAAAGCTAAAAACGAGTAGTCCACCAGCTAACCAGTGACCCTGGGCGTATTCCATAGCCTCGACGTGGTTGTAAATTTGTATCGACAGGACGCGGGTCTTGTCTGGGATATTGCCTCCGATCATGAGGATGACGCCAAATTCTCCCACGGTATGGGCAAAACTCATGACGGCAGCAGAAACCAGGCCTGAGCGAGCCATAGGCAGGACGACACTAAAAAAGACATCTCCGGGAGAGGCGCGCAAGGTGGCAGCAACCTCCATAGGCCAGTCTCCCATAGCTTCAAAGGACTGCTGCAGGGGCTGAACAGCGAAAGGAAGTGAATACAGCATGGATCCTATCACCATGCCAGAAAATGAGAATGGCAGAAGGCCCCAGCCCAGGCTCTGGGTGAGTTGTCCGATCAGCCCTTGGGGGCCTAGCAACACCAGCAGATAAAAGCCCAGTACGGTGGGAGGTAAAACCATGGGCAAGGTAACGAGAACACTGAGCGGTCGTTTTAGTCGAGAATGCGTGCGAGCCAGCCACCAAGCAAGGGGTATGGCCAGTAAGAGTAGAAGTATCGTAGAAAGACTGGCCAGCTTTACGGTTAAGTAAATGGCTGACCAGTCGTCTGCGTTGAGCCCCATGATCTAGTGACCTGATCCGTAGCCAAAGCTCTGCATAACCTTAAGGGCATAAGGCCCCTTTAGAAAAGCCAGTAAGGCTTGTGCAGCGGGTTGATCGCTACCTTTTGTTAGTAAAACAGCATCCTGACGCAGTGGTGGGTGCAGGGTGACAGGGACGGTCCACATGGAACCGGATTTAGGTTGGCCATGAGCACCGATAACCTGCGACAAGGCAACAAAACCCAGCTGGGCGTTGCCGGTGGCGACAAATTGATAAGTCTGTCCTATGCTCTCGCCCTGAACGATCTTAGGCATCAAGCGGGTCAGCAACCCCAGGGATTTCAATGTCTCTATGGCGGCTGCACCGTAAGGCGCTAGTTGAGGGTTAGCTAGCGCTATATGATCAAAGTTGCCTGCTTGCAAAACCTTGCCCTCATTATCCACGAATCCATTTAGCGCAGACCATAACACCAAGGTTCCTGTTGCATAGGTAAAGCGGCTGCCTTTGACTGCCAGTCCTTCTTGTTCCAGCCGATAAGGAGTTTTTTCATCAGCAGCCAGGAGCAATTCAAAAGGAGCCCCTGCCTTGATTTGACTATAAAAGTTTCCGGTGGAACCGAAGGAGAGCGCGACGTGATGCCCGCTTTCTTTCTCAAATTCCTGGGCGATTTTTTGCATGGGAACGCTGAAATTGGCAGCTACAGCGACTGAAACTTCGTCGGCATGCAGCTGGCATGAGAAAACTATCAACACAACAGATAAGCACCTCGTTATGCTATTCATCGCAGCGTACTCCCTTGGTGGATCAAATAAATCGTGCCAGCATGACATCGGATGCCTTGATGACAGCGCAGGCAGCTAACCCGGGTTTTAGGCCAAGATGTTGAACACTGTCCCGGCTGACAATGGC
>JABEVH010000046.1 GCA_013043915.1 Pseudomonadales bacterium | reverse complement strand
CGTCTATATCATGCCTCCTTATATTATCGATCAGGATGATATAAAGCAGATCTTCACCGTCCTGCAGGAATCTGTTGAAGCAGCCACCTTGGAGCCCTCTCCTGAGGGTTGCCATCAGGGTGATCCTGCTGCCCAAGTAGCCCTGCCCTAGGGGGGGAACATATTGAGATTTTATTGCGATTTAATTTTGCAGCCAGGACTGTCGATAGAGCTCCCCGAGATGGCTCGTCGGCATGCTCTTGTGCTACGTGTACGCCTTGATGACAACCTCACCCTGTTTAATGGTGACGGCTATAACTACACAACCCGTGTCATGGCTGTCGATCGACATCGTGTGGCCGTGGAAGTACTCGATAAAATTGCTAATAGCACTGAATCACCCTTGCAGGTACATCTGGCACTGGTCATGAGCAAGGGTGAACGTATGGACTGGGCACTGCAAAAGGCGATTGAACTGGGTGTCAGTCAAATTACCTTATTAAGCAGTGAACGCTGCGAAGTGCGTCTACGCGACCTCAATCGCCAGGAGCGCAAGGTGGAACATGCGCAGCAAGTCATGATCAGTGCCGCCGAACAATGTGGCCGCAGTGTGGTACCCGCATTGAATGTCGCTCTGGAATTGACTAATTTTCTTGATCAACCCCATGAAACCCTGTGCCTGGCACTAGATCCGCTAGGAGATCTACGTATAGCTGAGTTACCTACAAAGACCGATTCAGTTTGTCTGCTCATTGGTCCGGAAGGAGGACTAAGTCCGCAAGAACTTGCCTTGGCTAAGGCTAAAATGTTTCAGGGAATCCGCTTGGGGCCACGTATTTTGCGTACAGAAACAGCCCCTCTTGTGGCACTCAGTCTGCTGCAACAGCGCTACGGTGATTTCTAATGAGCATGGAAACGTCATGCAATGCGCTGTCCTTGGCAGCAATTGCCGTAATTCTAGGACGAATCAACCTGCCAGAACTTTTTCCAGGGCATCCAGTTCAGGAATGATGATCATTTCTCCACCCCAGCGTACCGCCAAACTATCCATGGGTCCCAGCCTATCTTTGGCCTCCAACAGATCCTCAAGCTGATTTAGCTTAACTTTAGCGGGACGAGGTAGGCCTTGAAGCACAAGAGCATAATAGCCACCTTCCTCGGTGGATAACGAATTCATAATGGCTACCCTGTTACAATCAGCGGGCAATGCATGCCCATTAAGCACTTCATAGGAAACTACTGGAACCGTCAAACTGCGCCAGGGGATACTTCCCAAATACCAGGATGCAGCACGTTCAGGCCGTTCAAGCTCCGCGAAAGTTATCATTTCTGCCATATTGACCTGCGGCACCAGTAACTGCTGTCCCTGCAAGGGCAGGATCAAACAATTGATGATACCGGTAGTCGCTGTGACCAGGGTGGCGGGAGTCAAAGTACTGGATACTTTCATGCGACATTTTCCTGATGCTGACGAACACTTCGTAGTTGATCCACAAGCAAGGAGGCTAGTTCCGTGGGAGTTCCACTGGCTAAAACACAAGCCGTAGCACGCATGGCATCAGGCTGTGAACTGCAAGCACAACTGTCTGAAGTCTGTGCGAAAATCACTCCACCTGTTTTGACCATCTGAGGACCGCTGACTGATCCATCTGCCCCCATCCCGCTAAATATGACCGCCATGGCTCTATGACCAAAACGACGAGAAACATTAGCCAACATTTGATCCATCGAGGGGGCATAAGGACCATCCCATGGGCGACCCAGAGCTATAACATGACCATCCGGTGCAAAATCAATTTCTTCATGCACTGGAGCGATCAAGATTTGGCCAATTGCCGGCATATCACCCGCCTTGGCAATTTTTAGCGTAAACTCATTATGCCGCCCCAATACCTGAGGCAGGATCTCGAGCATCCGTCCGTCAATATGCTGAGCCAGCACAAAGGCAACTGGCAAGCCTGCTGGCAACTGATCCAAAAACTCCTTCACCGCAGCGGGTCCTCCCAGAGAAGCCGCTAAGACACATACATAAAGGCTATCTCCACTGTCTGCCATAAGCTCTACCGGCAATGGCAAACTCTCAGGAGGAGGCTCAGCCGCAGCTAGGGCATCAAGGCCAGGATCGACCTGCGGCTCACCCACTGTATCACGTAGTTTGGTATATACCCGTCGTTGCCAGAGGTTAAATAGGGGGGTATTTAAAGCAGGGGCAGCTTCAATGCCAAAAAGTATAGGGATCCCTAGATCAAGCAGGACATTCAGTGTCTTTTCATCATCCTCAGGAAGGTCTGCCAACCAAACATCAGCAGACACATATTCCAAGCCTGACATTTTATCAGTTATCACGGTTGCAAGCAGTTCATAGCCATGCGAACGAACGGCGATTGCAAGTGCTGCCGCTTGAGCCTGCGTAGAAGCGACGACCGCCACCTTGGGGTTGTTCACTGCACTCATCTTTCAGCCCTCGCCTCCAGAAGTTCCCGGACGGTATCCAGAAGATTTTGTTCAGCAAAGGGCTTGCCCAGATAGGCATCTACCCCAATGGAGTAGGCTCTTTCCCTATGTTTTTCACCGGTACGTGAAGTGATCATAATAATCGGTAATTTTTCCAGGCGAGCATTGTGTCTAACTAGCGAGGCCACTTCAAAACCATCCATACGCGGCATTTCAATATCAAGCAGCATGATGTCAGGTGACACATCTTCTAGCCTGTTGATGGCATCTAAACCATCTTTGGCCAAAACAACCTCATAGCCATGACGCTCAAGCAAGCGCGACATCACTTTACGCATGGTCACCGAATCATCAACCACCATGACCAGTTGAGTGTGATGGGAGCCAACTTCGCCCTCAGGCTGAATCTGAGCTGGCGCCAGCTCCGGCACGGCTCGACGTGTGCTTATTCCCAATGTCAGCACGGATGCACGCAAGAGTGCCTGCAAATCAAGAATGATAACTACAGAGCCGTCTCCCAGGATAGTAGCACCCGATATGCCTGCCACACTGGCCAGCTGTGCGCCCACTGATTTAACAACCACTTCACGCGATCCCAACAAGGCATCCACTTGTACAGCAATGCGTCGCTGATCACCTCCACGGACAAGCAGAACAGGCAGAGGCAGCACCTGACTGACAAGATTGGGCATGCGATGACCGTGCACAAACTCACCAAGATAATGCAATTGATAGGATGCTCCTGCATACTCAAACAGAGGGGCTCCTGGAGCATAATAATTCTCAAGCTCAGAGGGATTAGCACGCACAATACCCTCTACCTGCTGCAAAGGCACCGCATACATATCTTCCCCGATACGCACCATCAATGCTCGATTGACTGAAACTGTGAAGGGCAGCCGGACTATGAATGTGGTTCCTCGTCCGGGGACGGAACTAATTTCAACCGTGCCTCCCATCTGTTTAATTTCACTTTGCACCACATCCATGCCCACACCACGACCAGAAATCTGAGTTACCGTCTGGGCCGTAGAAAAACCGGCATGAAAAATAAACTGCATGACATCGTTATCGCTCATTTCAGCGTCAGCCAACAAGCCCCTTTCATGCGCTTTAGCACGCACGGCAGCAATATCGATACCTGCGCCATCATCGCTGAGCTTAAGGACTACTTCTCCACCTTCACGCGACAACACTAAAGTCACTTTGCCTTCTTCAGGTTTTTCTGCAGCTAGGCGGCGATCGCGGGATTCAATACCATGATCAACAGCATTACGCATCATGTGCTCCAGAGGAGCCACAATGCGTTCCATCAAAGTACGGTCCATTTCCCCTTCAGGATTAACAACTTCAAGATCCACCAGTTTGCCAACCTCTTGGCCTGTTTGGCGAACTATGCGACGCAAGCGCGGTACTAGGCGAGAAAATGTAACCATGCGCGTACGCATCAGCCCTTCTTGAAGCTCCGTATTGATACGGGACTGCTGCAATAGCAAGGTTTCGGCATCACGAGCCTTATCAATCAAGGTTGATTTAATATCTACAAGGTCAGACGCTGATTCAGACAAGGCTTTGGATAACTGATTCAATGACGAGTACTGGTCCATTTCCAAAGGATCAAAGTCTTCGTATTTACTATCAAGTTCATGACTATGTCGAGCACGTATCTGAGACTCAAGCTCAATATCCATACGACGCAACTGCTCGGCCAAACGCACTACGGTAGAACCCATATCTTCCACCGACTGCTGAAAACCAAGCACGCCTTGTTCAACACGTCCACGGGCAATCGAAGTTTCCCCTGCTAAATTAACCAATTTCTCCAGCAGGTCAGCAGGTACACGCACCATTTCTTGCGGAGCTCGTTGAGCATCTGTCAGCTGGTGAATGCGCATAGGAGGTGGTGCTACTTGCCCCAAGGAAGCCGGCTTGATCAAAAGATCCGGCTTCGGGCTTGATACAGCAGTGTCTTTATCAACACCCGTGGTTAGGGGGTCTTGCTGTTGCGCTTGTATCTCCAACCGTGATTTCGCGTGGCTATCTAACAAGGTATCGGGGGTAGAAAAATTTTCCTGATATGAACTTCCACCTTGACGAAACTTTGCCAACATGGACTGCAACGTTGATTGCCTCTCTAGTTGTTGCATCCAAAAATCGTCATCGTTGACAACCCTTCCTTCCTGAACAGCCAAAAGTTCAGATTCCCAAGCATGAGCAAAATCGCCAATATCAACCAACTCAGCCAAACGTGCTCCACCCTTTAGCGTATGAAGATGACGCAACAACAGTGAAATCGCCGACATATCATCATGGGCGTCCAGCAACGCCGTGAGACAAGACTCAATGCCAGCTGACAGCTCTTCAGATTCTTCCAGAAAAAACCCCAAAACCTCAGGATCTAGCCCCTCAGATCCGGAAACAGGTGATACCGGTACAGGCGACAATGTCACGGTTTGTGGGAGCACTTCGAAATGATCAGGATCAGCCAAGTAACGTTGAATAACCTCTATAAGAACACGAGTATCCGGGCAGGGTTTCTGTGCGCGTAATGCCGTAACAGCATCAACCAGCCGATACTGACACTGATTCAGCAAGTCAGTCAGCTCTTCCCGAAACTCCAGTTGGCCTCCAGCCATACGCTCAAACAAGGTTTCCATTTCATGAGCCAGGTCGCCAATTTCGGCGATCTCTGCCATGCGAGCTCCACCCTTGAGGGTATGCAAACCACGCTGCAACTGTTGAACGTAAACGCTATTTTTCGGATCTTGCAACCAGGCATGCAGATCTCGCGAACTGGCATCAAGAATCTCATCAGCTTCTTCAAGAAAAATATCAAGAAGTTCACTATCGTAGACCGGCTGGGCTACTTCAGGCTTTGATCGTTGCGAAATTGCATCAACCTTCGCCATGACCGGCCTGACCTCAGTCAAAGCACGCAGGTGAGCTATGAGTTCAGGCTGCGGATAGCACTGACCATGAACCCGTAATTCCTTGGCCATTTGCATGAGTTGCAGGAGTGCATGATCTATCAGGGATGCCAGTTGATGCGTTGACTCCAAACGCTTCGCCAAAAACATTTCAAGCACTTGATCTAGGGCTTCAGCCGCATCACCCAAAGGAACCAGGCCTGCAAGCCTTGCCGACCCGCGTAACGTATGGATATATCTCTGCAGATCAATCCATGCGTTATGGTCGTTATGCTCAAATATTGCCGGCCGCAAGGCATCAGCGGCTACCAATAATTCATCACACTCTTCCAGAAAAAGGTCCAGTAACCCTTCATCATCAGAAGCTGAAACCATGCCAAGATCATCCAGAGTTGCCAGCAAAACTTCTGGATAGACCAGTTCTAGATTAGCGGCCAGAGCATCAAGCAGATTGATGATAGCATCGTGCCCTTCAAGCAGTTGCTGACCTAGTTGCCCCGTCATCGTCAGCTGATCTGAATTTAAACGATCGTAAACCAAGGCCAGCGCCTGAGCCAAACGAGCCATAGGACCAAGCCCTAATCGGGTCGCAACCTCATTCATGCGACCTAGTTGATCTGACATTTCAACGTATAAAGGGTGCAGGTCCTCAGCCTTCAGCCAAGTTAGCAAGTCATCCGGAGCATCCAGCACTTGATCAATTGAAGCTGCCAGCAACGTTGCCACGGGGCCCGCTTCAAGCTCCTCAGCCGTAACACTATCTTCATCGCCCTCTTCGACTTCCATAGCGTCTTTAATCAGCGCATGGATTCTATCCAAAAGCATGGAATCAGGATTTACTGGAACCTCACCTTGGTCAAGGTCTTTTACCCCTTGTTCTATCAGTGAAATACTATCCAGCAACAGTGCGCGATGTTCAACCCGGACAGCACGGCCGTTATTGCGCAAATTCCGAAACAGTGCCTCTAATGGCGCGCTGATTTCAGCTATAGCAGCAACATTAGCCATAGCTGCGCTACCTTTCAGCGTATGTAACGCTCTTAATAAAGCATCAGTAACATCTTCATGCGAAACAGGCCCCTCCAAGTAGTCCTGCAGATCTGCCAGATGTGCCTGAGCTTCAGCAACAAAAATTTCCAACAACAGAGGATCCATAGGACCAGCACCTTGCTCTGACCCATAAGCTACAAGTTCTGCCTCCAATTCTGCATTGGCAGCTAATTCATCCGTGTCCTGTTGTTCTAATGCCCTTTCCTCATGGCCCAGAGCGACGTCATGGTCAGCATTGCCGGCTTCACTTAATAGATCTGAAGCTGCAGGCTCAAGAGCAAAATCGTCTATTTGCTCATCGGCAGTTTGCTGCATTGAATCATCTGGTTCTCTCTCCAGCTCACCCTTTAATGATTCAATTCCCGGTTCATCATTCTGGTCATCAACGATGAAATGGGATGTATCGTCCTGAGTCATATTGACAGGGGAAAGACTGTCTGCCAACGCATCAAACACCAGCACCGTTGCATCAGTGGAGCCTAAGTGATCTGCTGTATCCTGCTCTTCAGGCTCGGCCGCAACAGCGATATCCAGTGATGTAATTTTCTCACCACGCGCCAAAGCAGCCGCTGCCTGCATCAGTGGGCCCGTATTCTGTCGAGGACTTTGTTTAGATTTGAAATCTTCAACCAAACCAGGAATCGCCGAAACCACCTCAGAAATCAGATTAACCATAGCAGCATGGGGTTGCAGACTCTTATCCATGACCCTGTTCAGCATGTTTTCCACTGACCAAGCAAGTTCTCCAATGACTTTTGCACCCACCATACGCCCTGATCCTTTCAGGGTATGAAAACCTCGGCGAAACTCTTTTAAGGATTCAATGTCATCAAACTGGGCAGCCCATTGCGGGAAATACTCACCTATGGCATCGAGAACTTCCTCGGCTTCCTCGACAAAGATCTCACGAATTTCATCATCACCGTTAAAATCATCCTCCGGCATTTCATGCAATATAGGTACGACTGGCTTTGATATGAGTCCATGTGTAACCAGGGCAGCTGGTGCAGGAATAGCATCTTTTGAACGTTGATCATCACCTGTCTCTAGCGGTTCAAGCGGCATAGATAACTCGGTTGCCGTCGAATGCGTAGGGGACTCAGCTTCCTGTGCAACATCCAGCTCAGTAGCCTTGTTCTGTTCATCTATCCAAGAATTAGCTTCTTCTTTGATATTATGCGAAAATTCGGCATCTGTCCCTGCGTCAGTACCATGTTCATCCTGAGCAACTTGCCAGTGCTTTAGCTCAGGCGTATCCCCTTGTACATGCACAGCTTCAGGCATGGCTTCATTCTGGATAGCATCAGGCACCAAAGGCGCTTCAGCAAGGATGTCGGCATCCTGTGTGCCCGGCATAACCTCGGAATCTGCAAGCAGATCAGCTAACTCGACCTCAGCCTGAGCTTCATCATGGGTAGCTTGCCTGGGCTGGAGCTCAGTCATGGCTTCATTCTGAATATCATCGGGCACTAAAGGCGCTTCAGCAAGGATGTCAGCATCCTGTGTGCCCGGCATAACCTCGGAGTCTGCAGACAGATCAGCTAGCTCGACCTCAGCCTGAGTTTCATCATGGGTAGCATGCCAGGGCTGTAGCTCAGACGTATCCCCCTGTACATGCACAGCCTCAAGTATGGCTTCATTCTGGATATCATCGGGCACTAAAGGCGCTTCAGCAAGGATGTCAGCATCCTGTGTGCCTGGCATAACCTCGGAGTCTGCAGACAGATCAGCTAGCTCGACCTCTGCCTGAGTTTCATCATGAATGCCCTCAGGTTGCAGGGTATGCCCATCAATATTTTCACCTAAATCATCACCCACTGACATATCGTTAGCTGTGTCAGCAGTAGCATCCCCCTCCTGATCGGGCACTTCTTCATCAGATTCTACAAAGTGAGTAAAATGCAAACGCGCCAAAGCCCGCTCTGCCATATCTAGAGGGCCTGCATTCTCACCATTACCATGAGCCAAATGTTCAAGGTAGTATTCAACCCCGGATATAGCATCTGCCAGCGTATCCATTTCTGCCCAATCAGGGCGAGGGGCATCTCGTAACAAGCGCTCATCTACATAGTGAGCCAACATGCCCAACAAACCAGCAGGTCTGTGCAAACTGAGGATTTCCAACCCACCACGGACACCGTTGAAAATCTCTGGAAGCCCTTCGATATAGCTGACATTCCACTGCGAGCTAATATATCCAATAACTGCATCCTTAGCTTGCTCAAGTGCGCTGCGTGACTCTCTAAGGACAGCCTCTTGCGCTTCAGATAAATCTGAATTTGGCAACGAGAGCACATCCTCCAGAACAGAGATAGCTCCTGAACGCTCATGGGCCAGACCATGCAACGAAGCCTCAACATAGAGCAGTGACCCCGCCACATCCATGAGGCGCCCGTCATCAATATGACCTTTGGATACCATATCTTCCATGGCACCAATCTGCTCAAGAATGATGCGACGTTGTTGTCCCAAACCAAGAACACCAATAGTATCTGCTACCTGCTTCAGGGTTGGGCTAAGGGCATCAAGCTCAGTTAGATTCTTGTCTACCGATCGTACAAAAATGTCCAGGTTATCCTTGACGCGTGAAATCTCTTCACAAAGAGCATCAACCACAGAACGCACTGCATCACGATCTGGTCCGTGAAGTCGAGCCCGGTCTTCATCAATCAAGGCATCTGCAGGCAGCGCTTCGCCCAGTTTAAAGCGGGTCTTGACCGCATCAATCCTAGGAGAGCCTGCCTCTGCTTTAGCGATATAGTAAAGAATATTTCTTAGCAGATCCTGGGGTGGCACAAAGCCGCCCTGCTCCGTAAATCGTTTGATTTGTCGGTCTGTTTGACCCAGTAAAGCCTTGATGGTTGAACCTACATCCACACCTTTAACTTGCAGTACTTCCACCAAGGCACCCACAACATCCCAAAGCTCTTTTAAGCTACTACCCTCTGACAGAGCGGATAATCTGTCGAAAACACGCTGCATATTTTTCAGGTGCCGAGAATCCGGAGACTGATGCAACAACTCAACCAGTGACATCTGATAGGCATGGCGCAAACGCTTGAGAATTTGCTTTTGTTCGGAGCCGGTCAGTAGGGTTGAATTGTCCAAGCGCGACACCGCACTCAGGTCCGGTTTAAACAGTGCCGACTCCGTAAGCAACGGCTCATTGCGGGCCGACCGCAAATCATTAAGCAACGGCATTAAAATCATTGGCAAATCACGACGGGACGAACGGATATGGTCCAAATAAGCAGGCACCTGAAGCATGGCGCGCATGAGAACTTCTTGGGCTTCATCCGTTCGCGTCACTTGACCATTCAGCAAAGAAAGACAAACAGCTTCCATTTCTTCTGCCAGCAAAGCCGCACCGTACAGTTCAACCATTTGCAAAGTGCCATGTACCTGATGCAAATAAGCCAAGCAAAAGCGAAGCCGTGTTGGATCAGCACTATTCTCTACATACGACTCCAGTGCTTGGCGGGCCTGCTTTAGTGTTTCTTCGATTTCGCCTTTTACCCAGTCAAGGGCGATAATATGGTGCTGCTCGGTCATGATTGTCCCCACGGAACCGTACTGATCAGTGCCTGTTTCATGAGCCTGACCCCTCTTAAATCGTTATCCGACGACGGAATGCCAAAACACCTGCATCGTTAACTCGATCAAGATGCGGGTGTTGCCAGTCCACCATTTCATTGACTCCAAGAATCAGGAGCCCGCCAGGAGCCAAACGATCAACCAAACGGCCGACAATATCCCGCTTGCGAAACCGCTTGAAATATATCAGCACATTCTGACAAAAAATGACGTCTACGCCATAAATCGGGGCATTTTCCAACTCCATGACATTAATCTGAACAAAACAGATACGCTCACGTACCGATGCCTGAATCTGAAATTGGTCCCTGCCTGCAGGCTGAAAAAACCGCGACATCAAATTTTCAGGAATCTGCTGACAACGCCTACTACCGTATATACCCCGTCGAGCTTTTGCCAACGTGGGCAAGCTGATATCGCTGGCGGTAATACCCCAATAGATATCACTGCGTGCGGCTTGTTCAAGCTGAACCTGTAGCTGCATAGCTAATGAATAGGGTTCTTCTCCTGTTGAACACCCTACACTCCATATATTGATCTGTCGGCGAGCAGGCTCGTGAAGCAAGCTCTCGATATGCCGACCATAACAGTCATATGAAGGTTGATGCCTGAAGAAAGAAGTTTCTTGCACCGTTAACCGGTCTACAAGCACAGCCCATTCAGGCTCAGCAGCCGAGCCCGACCCCTGAACCATCCTTTCGTAATAAGCACCATAGTCTTGCATGCCCAGTTCACGCATACGCAAACTCAGACTAGTTCCTAGGAATGAACGCCTCGCAGCACCCATTGTCATCCCAACACGGGCCTCAATGAGAGCCTGCCAAAGGTTAAATTCCTCATCTGTCATCGGGCGCACTGCCTGCAGCGCCCAGCGCTCCTTGGTCATTATGTCATCCGCCAGCATGGGCTGCCGGAGCCTCAAACATTCTCAGGCAGCTTAAAGCCCGTTACGGATTGACGTAACTCATTGGCCATTTCTGCTAGATTACCGATCGAACGTGCCGTAGCGATAGTTCCTGCCGTAGTCTGCGAAGTAATTTCTTGAATCACATTCATGGTGTTGGAAATATGGCCTGCCGATGCCGCCTGTTGCCGGGCTGCATTGGAAATATTCTGAATCAAATCAGCAAGGTTTCGTGACACGTTTTCAATTTCTTCCAGAGCCACACCAGCATCCTGTGCCAATCGCGCTCCACGGACCACTTCAGAAGTGGTCTGTTCCATAGAAATCACAGCCTCATTGGTATCCGTTTGAATAGTTTTCACCAGCTGCTCAATCTGCTTGGTCGCCGCTGCAGAACGTTCGGCCAATCGCTGCACTTCATCAGCCACCACCGCGAACCCGCGACCAGCGTCTCCTGCCATAGATGCCTGAATGGCTGCATTCAAGGCAAGAATATTGGTCTGGTCCGCAATATCATTAATCAGCGACACAATATCGCCAATTTCCTGGGAAGATTCACCTAGACGTTTAATACGCTTTGCCGTTTCCTGAATCTGTTCACGAATCGTATCCATTCCTTCGATGGTACGCTGCACAGTTTCAGAACCCTTATGGGCGATAGCCACTGAGCGTTCAGCCACGACAGCTGACTCAGCTGCATTAGCCGATACCTGGTCAATTGACACGGCCATTTCATTGACCGCAGCCGATGCACCTGCAATTTCTTGCGCCTGGTGCTCTGAGGCCTCAGCCAGATGCATAGCAGTAGCTTGGGTTTCCTGAGCCGCTGCAGACACCTGCACTGCTGTCTGGTTAATGGTCGATACCAGAGCACGCAACTGGTCAATGGAGTAGTTAATCGAGTCAGCGATGGCTCCCGTGAAGTCTTCGGTCACTGTGGCCTGAACTGTCAAGTCACCATCAGCCAAATCACCTAGCTCATCAAGCAGACGAAGAATTGCCGACTGATTGCGTTGGTTTTCCATTTCACCTTGTTCTGCACGGAGCCTTTCTTGTTCACGTCCAGCAGATTCACGCAAACGAGCTTGACGTGCACGTTCGCCATAAAGCAAAGCACTTCCAGCTGCAGTAAAAATAAAAGATACGATAGCCAAGAAATAAAAGAAGGTATTAGACGCATCCTCACCAACGCGTTTAGCTACCGTTGTAGTCGATTCAAGCAAATCACGTGAATCATTGAAAATTGCGCTTGATGCCTGGCGCACCTGGAATAACTCAGGAGAAGTCTGAAGAATCTGGTTAGCTGACTTGTTAACCGATTCATCAAATAACTTGGAAATCTCATTGAGCGCATCCACCGCATCGGGGTTAGTCACCTTTTCAATGCCCAAAATGGTGTCGCCATTCTTCAAGCCATTGAGGACGCGACCAAATCGAGCCGCATCACGACCAAAACTATCAGCCGCAATCACCGCATTGTCACCACCATCCAACATTTCACGCACCGATCGAAGAATTCGTTCGGCAAGCACGGACTGCTGCTTGGCAATAACCAGCTGATTGGCTTTTGCTCCCGACTTAAGCATGCCATCGACGACATTGTCTAACTCTGCCTGAACATCCGGCACTGAATCAGAAAGTGTACCTGACAGCTCGTACAAGGAACCCACGGCATCTTCACCTTGCAACACGATTTCGCTGTTTGCAGAAACCTTGTTCCAAACTTTTTGCACATCTCGCATATCAGGTTTTTCAGGGTTACGGTACTTTTTCAGCTCGTTCCAGCGAACCTGAAAATCAGACCTTGCCTCTTCAAGCAAGGCAAATGCCTCATCGTTACCCGTCGATGCTTCTGATGCATCCTTGGCAATTTTCTGCGATAAAACTCGCAGCTCAGCTGCATGCAAAATTGCCATTCGAGAATGGTCTGAACGAACAAAAATGACAACCACCGAAGTTATCAAGATGACAGCACAGACACCTATCGCTGTAACTAGAAAACCCATAGAGCGGCTTTCCTGAGTTATCGAACGCAGTCCCGAGTAATTCTCCTTGGAAAATATGCGCTGCACCCTACCCATATCCAGAGTCTTGAGTTTTTCCCGAATTTCATCAAGCTTCATATATCCGGCCTCCGGCCACCAGCAATATCATTCTTAGTTGTTGTAAGTACATACGGTTGGCAACTTTCACGCCGCCGACACCTGCATGAATCGAGGATCTTCAATCAACCTGCTCAGACTAAAAACGCTCCAGTACTGACCTTCGCGCCAGAATGCACCTTGCAAATACGGCTGCAGGCCGGCAAAAATGTCATCCTCTGGCTCTGCCCTATAGTCCTTGACAGGGAAATGCTGAACACCCAACACTTCATCCACCACCAGCCCAGAAAAAATATCTTGCATATCAACAACCACAACCCGTCTCCGTGACTCTGCAACCTTGGACTCCATGCTGAAGTACATGGGCAAATCCATGATAGGTAGCAAACGACCACGAACATTAGACAAACCACGCATCCAGGATTGGACTCCTGGCACGCCTGTATAGCGAGGGATTGAGAGCACTTCAACAACTTCGCCCATGGTGGCAACAAAATTATGCCCCAACAGGCGAAATCCTATGCCGCTCCAGTACTCAACCTGCTCACCTTCTACGGGCAAACCCAGTGTGCGCTGTCGGGCGCGCTCAGCAAATTCAAGTAGTTTAAGAAAGCCTCTAGCAGCCATGGATAATGCTTCTCCGTCAGCTCGGCAAGTACTGGGCAATGGTTTGTAACAGAACCACTTCATCTACAGGCTTAGTCAGATAATCCTTGGCCCCCTGACGTCTGCCCCATACCCTATCAGTTTCCTGATCCTTGGTGGTTACGATGATAATGGGTATGTGTTGAGTATCTTCACCTTTACAGAGTTGCCTTGTGGCCTGAAAACCATTCAGTCCCGGCATGACAACATCCATAAGGACCAAATCCGGCTTTTCCGCGCGAGCGGTCGCCACTCCATCGGCGCCATTATTGGCCTCTATGACCTTATGGCCATGTTTTTCTAGTATTTCCCGAAACCTGTATGTTTCGGTAGGGGAGTCATCCACAATCAAAATACGTGCCATAAGCACCTCAAATCCAGACCTTACAAACTTATGAATGTTACTGAACCTTGGCTACATGCTGCTTAATAGCACCCAACAATTCCTCGCGACTGAAAGGCTTTGTTAAGTACTCATCCGAACCAACTATGCGCCCCTTGGCCTTATCAAACAGTCCATCTTTGCTAGAAAGCATGATAACGGGGGTCGCTTTGTAAGCACTGTTGTTTTTGATCAGGGCACAGGTCTGATAACCATCCAGGCGTGGCATCATGATATCTACAAATATAATATCGGGATGAGAATCGGCAATTTTTGCCAACGCGTCAAAACCATCGGTTGCCGTAATAACGGTACACCCTGCTTTTTGTAGCAGGGTCTCAGCCGTGCGACGAATGGTTTTGGAATCGTCGATGACCATGACTTTGAGACCTTCGAAATTTTCTTCCATCTTGGAACAGCCTTATCTCATGATTTTCGGTTGCGCTTGCCGATCTGTTTCCGGCCCTAACCTCTTCAACGGCCCAGGCACAGACCGCTCACCCTCTTCTTTTAGCACAGATTCTGCAAGCATTCCATACGCCGAAATGACCTCTATCGTTTGGAAGATGATACTTTCCACACAATGACTTAGCACCCATAGCTAAGATACTACCTTTAACTTCATTATTCGGTTTACGAACCCTAGCAACAAACCGCCTCTTAAACAGCATAGCCTGCAATAAATTTTTTGGAGACACAAAACATTTCTTCTGATAGCTTCCTTGAACATTGAGTATAAAAATCAGCATTCCGATGTCTCAGGAGAGACTGCTCATTGACTGAAGCCCCATTTCAGCAAAGTCCCTGCCTTAAGGTGGAGAGCGATATAGTATGGCTTTGTCATAACCAAGTGACTGCCGATCTTGCACCTTCTTGTGTTAGCATCAATGTATATGCCTAGTTAACAAAGAGGAGACATGCTTCATGCGTCTGTTGCATTATTTGTCTTGTTTCCTTTATTTTTGCGTACTGTTGTCGGGTATCGCTGCCGCTGACCAAGATACAAAGCGATGGTATCGCTACACCGATGACAATCACCTCACCATATTATCAGATACGCTTAATAGCGATGCTATGCAGCATGGCTATGAGATTCTCGATACCCATCTTGAAGTCATACAGACCGTCCCTCCACCACCTGATGCTCATCAGCGGCAATTGATAGAACAGAAAAAACAGCAGCTAAGCGACCTACGCTATCTGCAAAAAATGTACGGAACACCGGCTGATGCACGTCAACAAATGGCTAACCGTCTCAATGCTCTGCAGGCATCTCTAGACATTCAAAAGACATCTGCAGAACGAGCACATGAGGATCGTGAAACCGATGCAGAAAGGGCCGCTAACTTTGAGCGCTCTGGGCACACCCCTCCGCATGATTTACTTCAGCGCATACAGGATGATAACCGCAGAATTTTGAATATCCAGCATCAAAGCCAGGACATAGAAAACCAGATGAAAACTGTCAAATCCCAATTTGACGGCATCATCAGTAAACTTGAAGCGGCTGAAAAAGCTCACATCACCAATGACGCGAGATCTTCTCCCATTCCTGCCAGCTCAGAATAGCGGGTCAGCACCACATCAATATTCAGATGCAAGGCATCCATTTCTGGCCTAGGCAGCAATTCTGGCAACCGTTCAACAACCACTCCCGACTGCGTTGCTTGCGCCAGAATTTTACCCAGAAATATCATGATCGCCCCCGAAGAAGTTGGCTCATGACTCATAGGAGACTCTTGCTCAGCAATTGCCCTGACCATAGCCTCAGGAAATCGCCAGCGGCGTGCCAGTTCAGAGCCAACTTCCGCATAATCGAAACCCAGCAAGTGCAGTTCAACTTCAGAACGTACACCTCCTGCACTGACTGTCTTCTCTACTTCAGCGGCTATATCTGGATGACCCATAAAGATTAGAATATCACCCATATTATGCAATAGACCTACGGTAAATGCGGCATCCTGGTTTTGTCGGCAGGTTCTAGCTAGCCAAGCGCAGGTAGCTGCCGTTTTGAAACTTTGTTGCCAAAAACGACGTATATCAAACCCTGATGGGGCCTTAAATGCATTGACTAATCCACAAGATAAAACCAGGGTTCGTAATGTATTAAACCCCATGACCAGCACTGCATCATTGACACTGGAAATCTTTCGATTACCGCCATATGCTGCCGTATTCGCCAGACGCAACACCTTAGCCGTCAGGGCTTGATCTCGGGATATCTGACGAGCAATATCATCAATATCAACATCTGGATCTTCAAAGCTGGTAATCAACGACTGCACTACGGACGACATGGCAGGCAAATGTTGATTAGCTTCAAATAGCACATCCATCAAAGACATTCCGTATATCCTTTTATCAGACCACATCAACCTAAGACTAGGAGAAATTATGACATTTGCACTGGTGACGACACCTCTCCCTTAAATCAGTCGAGGCTAGTGACTTCTCAGGCAACAGCTGGAATTTCCCCGGACTTATACATGCCTCCATAAGCAGAGACGTCGAGACCCCGCCTTGAGATCAGTTATCATGGCTTTGCTGACCGTACCGGGAGTACGATAGAAACACTCATGGCCTACGTGCAAAACTAAAAAACACCTGATTAAAACCACCGTTTATACCCCCGCCCGCATGGGGCGGGAGTTTACGCAGCTTTTGCTAAAATAGGCTCCTCAGCGCAAAAACAAGCGATAGGAAGGATTACTTG
>JABEVH010000045.1 GCA_013043915.1 Pseudomonadales bacterium | reverse complement strand
GTGTTGATAAATAAGGAAATTATGAATTAAGTGCAGTGATGTTACATGATGCGGTGTCACCATCCGTAACCTTGTGTGAATTTAAGGTAACACGATCATACAGAGCAATTACCTCGTAACGCAAAAATTCGTTTTCAGATCGATCTACGGTCTATGAGACAGCTTGATGTTGTTAATAACGGAGAGTGTGCATAAGGGCTTTTAGGTATGACGCAAAAACAAGATGGGAGACCCTGGGTCTCCCATATTCTCTTGTCACTATCGCATCGCATAAGTCTTTATTATAGGTTTCTTCTTTTTATAAGCCGCCACAACTTTTTTGTTTTTATCTTGTTGCTGGTCGACAACATCAGATGTTTGTTATATTTTTTATCATCTGATGCTTAAATAAAGCATGATACGTGCCAACTTTGTTGGCGTATATAACTTGTTGATAATCAAAGAAAATAAAATAACACACAATGTGTTCATGCAACGAGGTGTCACCCTTGGTAACCCGGAGGTAACAGCTTAGTTACTGGAACGCTTCCTCGGAATACCTAAGCGTTGCCGGCGTTCCCATAGTGATTTTCTGCTGATGCCAAGTTTTTGAGCGAGTTCTGTTTCTGACATCTGGTCTTGGTTGTCCAAGACAAAACTGGCAAAGTAATCTTCCAGGGAGGTGGTTTCTACAGCACCGCCAACCATACCTATGTCTTCAGGAATATCGAGGGCGAGAAGACTGGCATGAATGGTGTCATCTTCAGACAGGATAATAGCCCGCTCAATGGCATTTTCCAGCTCACGCACATTGCCTGGCCAGTTGTAGGCCAGAATGGCATCCAGCGCGTCCTGGGAAAACTTCATGAGTCGGCAATTGAGTTTATGACAGTTGCGCTCAAGTAAACGTTGAGCGATCTCCAGCACGTCATCCCCTCGTTCGCGTAAGGGAGGTAAGCGCACTTCAAAGACGTTAAGGCGATAGTACAGGTCCTCACGAAACTTAGATTCTTGCGCCAGTTGCTTTAAATTACGGTGAGTGGCTGCAACGACTCGCACATCGACTTTGCGTGCCTGCGTGGCGCCGATACGCCTGACTTCCTTTTCCTGAAGTAACCGCAGCAGGCGGGCCTGAGCTTCTAGCGGCAGTTCTCCAATTTCATCAAGAAATAAGGTGCCACCATCAGCGGCTTCAACGAGCCCCTTGCGATTGGATTGAGCTCCGGTAAAGGCCCCTTTTTCATAGCCAAAAAGTTCTGATTCAATCAGTGTCTCAGGAATGGCGGCACAGTTCACTGAAATCATGGGGCCTTGGGCCCGAGGGGACTGTTCATGCAACGAACGTGCAACCAGTTCTTTGCCCGTGCCAGACTCGCCCAGAATCAGTACGGTAGATTGTGTAGCGGCTACTTTGCGCAGTCGGGTAAAGACTTCTTCCATGGCGGCGCAATGGCCAATCATCTGCAAGGGGTAAGTGCGCGCTACCTCTTGTTTAAGAGCTTCATTTTGTCGTACAAGATTGCGTTCACGCAAAATCCTGTCGACAGTTAGCATCATTTCGTCATGATCAAAGGGCTTGGTAATATAGTCAACAGCACCTTGCCGCATGGCATCTACAGCAGACTTGACGCTACCAAAGGATGTCATGATCAGCACAGGAACAGGTTTTACCCGCGCAATCAGGGTCGTACCTGCCTCTCCAGGCAGTCTTACATCAGAAATGACCAAATCGATATCGCTTATTTCAATATCCAGGGCTTCAGTTACCGAACCTGCTTCCTGAATGTGGTGACCATGCCGTTCCAGAAGGCGGCGCAAAGAAGAGCGGATAATGGCCTCATCTTCAACAATCAGGATTTGGGCCATGTGCGTTGCTCCTCATGTAATTCATTGATTTGGCCAGGTAGTGTGATGCGTACTACAACACCTTGGCCCTGGTCGTAGTCAGATTTATCGATCATCTGAATTTTACCGTAGTGCTCTTCGATGATGCCATGTACTAGGGCTAACCCCAGCCCGGTACCTTTGCCAGCCTCTTTGGTCGTTACAAAAGGCTCAAAAAGATGGTCACGCACCAAAGAGGGTAACCCACAACCAAAGTCCTCAACCTCAACGGTTAGCGTATGTTCGCTACCCATGCAGCGAACAATGATTTTACTACCTACGGAAGAGGCATCACGGGCATTGGAAAGCAGATTGACAAATACCTGCATCAATCGTTGCCTGTCGCCATGAGCGATGGCTTCAGCATCACATTCATTGATGAAATCGTAGTCCCTGCCGTCAGGAACTAGCCTTAGCAGGCTCATGGCCTCTTCAACACAGGTATGGATCGCAACGCTATCCTTGTGCGTCATTGTGCTATTGTCGCTGCGCGCAAAACCTACCAGCGACTGAACGATATGCGATATGCGTTGTGTCTGGTCGATAATTTGTGTGCTGGTATCGCAAACCTCAGGATCTGCACTCTCAGCTTTGAGGTTCTGTGCAAGACAAGCGATGGCTGTGACCGGATTGCCAATCTCATGAGCAACGCCAGCGGCTAGCTGTCCAATGGAGGCCAAGCGCTCGCTATGCATCAATTGAGATTCCAGCATGTGAATGCTGGTCACATCTTCGATGACGATGACTTGGCTTTCATCCAAGAGCCAGTGTTCGCCACCAATCAGTGCGCGGTTGAGACTGACCCAGAGCGGTTTTCCCAAGCAATCAATTTTACGCCGATAGATATGAGGTGTATTACCTTGAACAAACTCGATAAGCAAGGTACGCCAAGGTTCTGGCAAACTGCTCAGGTATGAACCTGCTGCATGGATCCCGGTTAACTCCATGATGGCTCGATTCCAATGCTGAATTTCCATATCTCTTCCCAAGGAACAGACGCCTATGGGAAGATCATAAAGAATCTGTCGATGGAAGCGACGCAGGGCATCGAGTTCGCCTGCCATACCTGACATCTTGTTGCGGTATTCTTCCAGGCGTGACTCCATATAGTGGATGTCATCAATGCCACCTTGATCTAAGTGAATTTTATAGGGCAGGTTCTGGTCGATCAGGTCCTGAGCAACGGCAGGGCCGAGTAAACCGGATAGATTGGATTCTAGCTGGTCGCGTAACCGACGCAGGGTGTAAGCACTGTTATCCTCTTCGTTCATCCCAAGGTCTTGCAGAGCATGCCGGATTTCACGCTCAGCTGATAGTTGTCCTAGTGGTGCTGAAAGTGCTTGCCGGAAATCATGGACGGTTGAGAACAGCAATTCCAAACGCTGTGGACGTCTGAGATTGTCAACCGAGCAGGTGGCAGCAGCTATGCTCTCGGCACTGCTTTGTCGAGTAATTAATGAACCCAGCACAAAAAATACTGAATTGGCCAGGGTGGCGAGCATGCCAATATCTTGCCAGTAACTCGGGTTGGATGTGAATTCAAGGTTGCCGAAGCGGAAATGGAAAAGCTCGATTTGCAGCAGGAAAGGAATAACCAGAGCTACCAGCCAGATCAGCATGCCCACGCTCAAGCCTAGCGTGAGGCCCTGGCGGTTAGCGCGTGGCCAGAACAAGACACCGATCATGCCGGGGGCAAATTGCAGGGTTCCGATAAAGGTGATGGTGCCCATCTCGGTGAGACTATGCTGCTTGTTAAGTGCCACAAACAGAGCGTAGGCCAGAGCAATCAATACCAAGATCAGCACCCGGCGAATTTTTAGCAGCCAGTCATAGATGTTTTGTTCAGGGGGAGGTTGGTAGATAGGCAGAACCAAATGATGCAGGAGCATCGATGCCATAGCTAGCGTGGTGACGATGATGACGCCGCTGGCAGCTGAAAGACCTGCCACGAAGATCAAAACGGACAACAGCCCACTTTTAGACGACATGGCGACTGCCAGGGTGAAATACTCAGGGTCGATGTCAAAGTTGGCCAGTTTGATGCCAGCCCACAGCACGATGGGAACAGGCAGGGCCATTAGCAATAGATAAAGCGGAAATCCCCAACTGGCTTTGATCAGGTGCAGTGGATTTTGGTTTTCGGTGAAGATCATCTGGTACATAAAGGGCATGACTACTGCCGAAAACAGGAAGGCCAGCATAAGGCTATGCCAGGGACTGTCTTTTAAAGGGGTATAGAGCAGTTGCAAACTTTCCGGATTATGACTGAGCCACTGCCGTAATCCTGAGGCGCCTCCCATGACGCCCCAGTAGGCATAGGCAGCTACGGCCAAAAATGCCGTCAGCTTAATCAGTGACTCCATGGCGATAGCGACCACCAAGCCTTCATGTTTCTCACGGGGGGTAATGTGACGCGTGCCAAAGAGCAGGGTAAATATACTGACGATAATACAAAACCATAAGGCTAAGGTATTGGGCTGATCCTGATGGGTTAGTATCCCAATACAGTCAGCTACGGCCTGAATTTGCATGGCCAGGATGGGCATGATGCTAAATAACATGGCCAGTGTCGTAAAAGTACCGACCCACTGACTGCGGTAGCGATAGGCAAATAGGTCTGCCAGAGATCCTAACCTGTGTGTTCGTGTCAGTCTTAGGATAGGGGATAGTACTACCGGGGCCAACATAAACGAACCGGAGATGCCGAGATAATAGGCCAGAAAGTTGTAACCCATGTCGTGAGCAAAGCCTACGGCACCAAATAGCCCCCAGGCAGAGACATAAACGCCAAGTGACAGTACGTAAATAACAGGGTGGCGTAGAAAACGAACAGGGACTACCCCTGAGTCGCAGATGTAGGCTACCAGGAAGAGGAGTAAAAGATAACCGACACCCAGTATCAGAAGGTGACTGAGACTAAATATCATTAAGATCCTGTCCTTTGCTGATCCAATAACTGATAAATATCAGAAGGGCCCATAGCAAATAAGGGCGATACCAGTCCTCTCCGCCATGGCTCCACCATGCAATGACCGCAGGAGAGAGCAGATATGCACCCACCATCAAGAGCAGAACCAGCCGATCAATATACATGCGTTACACTCGCCAATGTTACGTGAAGTAACAGCTTAGCAAATCCCTGGACAAGTCTCACGACTATATCAAGGTTCATGGCGAAAAAGGTTTCAAGGTTCGTGGAATGTTTATTCGTTGCCAATGCATGGCGGTGTAAGCTAGAAGATCCTGAACGCTGGCTCCATACATGGAGGTGGGAGGAGGATGTCCTAGCAGGGTTAGGGTGTCGATCAATGCCGGAACAGGATTGTTCAGGGATAGAGGAGGGGCATGGTTTTGTTTGGAGTATTTGCGTCCGTTAGTATCAAGCAGCACAGGTATATGCAGATATTCTAGTGCGGGCAGCCCGAGCAATCGTTGTAAATAGATTTGCACAGCGGTATCCGAGAGCAGATCAGATCCACGAACGACGTGGGTAACCGCGCTGTCGGCATCATCGACCACAACCGCCAGGGTATAAGCGATGTCGCCATCGCGTCGTCGCAGGATGATGTCACCACAGTTAGAAGGAAGGTGATACTGCTGTGGCCCATGCAGGAGATCACTGAACGACAGTTCAAGGTCGGCGGCACGTAAGCGCCAGTTCTGATTTTGCCGAAGAGGTTCATCCTGTTGTCGGCAGTTGCCTGGGTAGATTGTATGCCCGCGTAGTTGAGCGCGGGAACAGCTGCA
This sequence comes from Pseudomonadales bacterium, assembly GCA_013043915.1. Taxonomy (GTDB): domain Bacteria; phylum Pseudomonadota; class Gammaproteobacteria; order Pseudomonadales; family Moraxellaceae; genus JABEVH01. Next base: position 4,047 of record JABEVH010000045.1, on the reverse strand, counting down.
GTTGTAGAGATGATGATGAGCAGCCAAGTGATCTAGTCGATCATGATAGGTTTGCAGGCGCAAACTTTGTGTTAGGACGGGGCCGTCCCATACCAGTCCGTAAGTATGCAAAGTCTGTTGTATCAGGTCAGCATAGTGGGCACGGCTACGTTGATGATCGGTGTCCTCGATGCGTAGCAACCATTGCCCGCCTGACGCACGGGCATCTAGAAAACTGGCTACAGCGGTCAACAGCGAGCCCCGGTGCAGGGGTCCGCTGGGGCTAGGGGCAAAACGCCCCGTATATGTCATGATAATGCCGCATCAACCCTGTAGTTGCTTTTCCTTGATTTCAGCCAGGGTTTTGCAGTCAATGCATAAATTGGCGGTAGGACGAGCTTCTAGCCGGCGTATGCCGATTTCCACACCACAGGTCGTGCAGTAACCGTAATCATCTTCATCGATGCGTTTGATGGTTTCATCAATTTTTTTGATCAATTTACGTTCACGGTCGCGGGCACGCAATTCTAAGGAAAACTCCTCCTCCTGGCTGGCACGATCGACAGGATCAGGAAGATTTGCAGATTCATCCTGCATGTAATGCAGGGTGCGATCCACTTCCTCCATCAGTTCCTTTTTCCATGCATGCAGGATATTACGAAAGTGATCCTTTTGGCGTATGCCCATGTAGTCTTCACCGGCCAGTTCCTCGTAAGGGTTCTGGCCATGAATCAGCGCCATGCTATCAATTCCCTTGGCCGGCTTGTTCGCAACTGCCTTCTCAGGCAAATTGCCTTTGGTAGCTCGAGGGGACTTTGCCTTGCTGGTTTTGACTTCTTTTTCAGTACTAGGTTTCGTTGCCATGATCGCTATTGCCTTGAGCCTATCAAACGTTCATCTATAGCAGGAAGATTGATGTCCTGCAATCTCAGCGAGCAGTTTACTGCTCCAGTTTTACCCAAAGTTGACCGTTACTTACCTCACAGGGGATCGCAATCAATTTTTGCCCCACACAGGGACCAGCGATACATGTACCCTGGTCGATTTCAAATAATGCACCATGATTGGCGCACATCAGATAGTTCTTTTCATGATCCAGAAACTCATCTGGGACAAAATTCAAACCAATGCCTAAGTGCGGACAGTAGTTGCGATAAACACGCCAGCTACCCTGCCAGCGTACCACGATCAAGGGTAGGTAACCCAGCGTCAACTCGCAAGTGCCTGGGTCTTCAAGATTATACGGGTTAAAATTAGCGCAAAGTACCATAAGCTCCAGCCTACCCTGCTTCAAATAGTGAACTATACTTTACCTTGGTCTTTAGCCCAATAAGGGCTGATATCAGGCGACGGGAGGTATTTTATCATGGATGCGGGCAGGGATGAGGGTCAGCAGCTACGTCAGCAATTACGCCAAGGTTTACGGGATGCTGCCCGTGACCTACAGGCCATGCTGAAAAGTCCGGTACATTTTTCACATCTGCGCTGTTGTTCAGGAGCAGACTTGCAGTATGAACATCAACGCCATCTCGAGATTGTGGGTCAACGTGCAGGGGCTTTGCTGGAGGCGCTTAAAACACCAGATGCTGAGGAAAATCAGCGCTTGTATGATGATATATTCAATGAGTTGGGTGAGGTAATTGAGCAGCGATTAACGACCTGCCTTGAGCAAGGTGTTGATGCTGCTGAACAGACGTGGGAATGTCGTATGTCTGTGCCGCAGCGCTCTGTCGTAGCTGAGTTGAAATTGCATTTCCATGCCTCATGATTAAGTACAGATATTTGCGTTTGTTGATATTTAATGTAATATAGCGTGACGCTCTGGGTGGTCGGATGAGGTCATGTTATGCAACGCTCCCTCTGCCAGGATTAAGCTCTTTTTGATCTGTTTGTCGAGGAGTCTTGCTATGACAATTTCAGCATCACCACGCCAACGCGACTATGCCACTCATACGGTGGAGAATGTAGCCAGCCCTCTTGAAGATTACAATTTGTATAGCCAAGATCAGGTGCTGATGGCGGCGGTGCATCGTGAAGGGGCTGCTCATGCTGCTGCAGAGTTAGATGCTTTTGGTCAACATATAGGCCGAGCGGAATACTTGGCTCTGGGGGATGTGGCCAATCATATACGTCCTGAATTGGCAACGCATGATCGCTATGGTCGTCGTCAGGATCTTGTTAGTTTTCATCCGGCCTACCACCAACTGATGCAGTCGGCGATTACCCATGGCTTGCATAGTTTGCCCTGGGAAGCAGCCAGGGTGGCAGGTCATGTGCATCGAGCGGCGATGTGCTATATGCATGCCCAGGTTGAAGCAGGGCATGGATGCCCCATTACGATGACATTTGCCGGTGTTGCTGCTTTGCGTGCAACGCCTGAGTTATCCAGGTCTTGGCTACCGAAAATAAGCTCAAGGGTTTATGACGCGCGTAATATTTCACATGAGTCCAAAGCAGGTTTAACCCTGGGTATGGCCATGACAGAAAAACAGGGAGGCTCGGATGTGCGTTCCAACAGCACCCGTGCATACCCTCTAGGTCATCCGGGTTCAGGTATGCCCTATGAGCTGGTAGGACATAAGTTTTTTGTCTCAGCGCCCATGAGTGATGCATTTTTAATGTTGGCGCAGGCGCCAGGAGGTCTCACCTGTTTTTTGGTTCCGCGCTGGCGTGGGTGTAATGACAAAAATGCTGTGGAATTGGTACGTCTTAAGGACAAGATGGGTAATGCTTCCAATGCGTCCAGTGAAGTGGAATTGCGAGGAGCTCTGGGCTGGATGGTAGGTGAAGAAGGCCGAGGAGTGTCTACGATTATTGAAATGGTCGCCATGACACGTTTTGATTGCATGGTAGGTTCTGCTGCGGGTATGCGTATGGCGGTTTCTCAGGCCTTGCATCATTGTCAGCAACGCTCTGCTTTTGGTGCCTTGCTCAGCGAGCAACCGTTGATGCAAAATGTATTGGCGGATCTTGCCCTAGAGAATGAAGCTGCTCTGCACCTGAGCATGCGTATGGCGCGAGCTCTGGATCATAGCGAGCAGGAGTCGGAACGTTTATTGGCTCGCCTGGGTGTTGCCGTAGGTAAATACTGGATTTGCAAGCGCACACCACAGCATGCGTATGAAGCTATGGAGTGCATAGGGGGAAGCGGTGTCATGGAAAACTGCATGATGCCAAGACTTTACCGCGAAGCTCCCATCAATGCCATTTGGGAAGGTAGTGGCAATGTGCAGTGTCTGGATGTCTTGAGAGCTTTACGCAAAACCCCTGCTGTGCTGGAAGCCTTTTGGCAGGAGACGGCGTTGGCCCAGGGACAGCATGCATTGTTTGACAGCTTCATCAGCCAATTGCAGCGTGGTTTTAAGTCCGCAGATGCGGGTGATCTGGAATTTGATGCACGTCGTTGGGTAGATCAGATGGCATTGGCTTTGCAGGCTAGTCTGATGGTACGTTACTCTCCTGCCGAGGTGGCAGATGCCTTTTGTGTTTCAAGGTTGCAGCAAGGACCGCAGCATCACTACGGAACCCTGCCGCGAGGTGCTGCTGCCCGGACCTTGTTGTTGCGCGCCTCGGTAGAGGCGCATAGCCTGTAGGTGTCAGGAAAGTTTCTGGCGATTGGCGATCAGTTCATCCAGCACCGAGGCATCAGCCAAGGTTGAGGTATCTCCAAGGTTGCTGAGTTCATTCTCGGCAATCTTGCGCAGGATGCGGCGCATGATTTTTCCTGAACGCGTGCGCGGCAGGGTGCCTGCAAACTGAATGACATCAGGACGAGCGATGGCCCCGATTTCCTTGGTCACAAAAGCCAAAAGTTCCTTGCGTAAGATGTCGCTGGGTGAAGTGCCATTCATCAAAGTGACATAGGCATAGATGCCCTGGCCCTTGATGTCATGGGGAAAACCAACCACAGCAGCTTCGGCAACCGCATCGTGCAGGACCAGGGCAGACTCAATTTCTGCTGTGCCCATACGATGCCCTGAAACATTAAGCACATCATCAACGCGCCCGGTTATCCAGTAGTAACCATCAGCGTCGCGGCGGGCACCATCCCCGGTAAAGTATTTGTCC
>JABEVH010000044.1 GCA_013043915.1 Pseudomonadales bacterium | reverse complement strand
TTATGGGGGGGGGGGGGGGGGGTTAGTGTAGTGCCGTATTTACGGGTAAAGGAGCGGGAGCGCTGTGACTTAAGCGATTCCAGTCCAAGATGATATAGCCGGATTCTTTCAGGAACCCATCGTTTTTGATGTCCTCGTCACTAGGTGTGGCACTTGCGGGGATATCTGCCGGGCTGTCATCGTTAGCATTAACCAGTGCCTTGAGGGGGGGTAACCCTTTGGCCGTGCGACGGGCATTCTCAATATCAAGCTGATGCTTATCCCAGAGGTCTTGCTCGGACCGTCGGGTAGCTTCCTGTAAGCTGATCAGCGTCTTGTTTTTCTGTTCACGTAATAAAGCCAGCTCCGCATCGGTGTAGATAAAGTCAGGAGAGGTTTTGATGCGTTGCTGATCAAGTAGCTTCAAGTTGGGCAGTTGTGATTTGAAATCAAAGTAGGGTTGATATTGTACGGGAGCAATACTGTCCCAAGGCATAGCGTTAGGCTGTGCGCTTTCTCCGATATCCTTGTCATCAATCAGGCTGGGGAAAACAATATCCGGGATAATTCCCTTGTTTTGGTTGGAGCCACCAGAAATCCTATAGAACTTGGCCTCAGTGACCTTAAGTTGGCCGTAACCTACATCCCGTAAAGCCTGAACGGAGCCCTTGCCATAGGTGGTAGCACCGACAACTAACCCGCGTTGATAGTCCTGAATGGCGCCCGTGAAGATCTCTGAAGCTGAGGCGCTGAGTCGGTTCACCAGGACAACAAGAGGGCCGCTATAAGTCATGCCAGAGTCTGAATTGCCCAAAACTTCAACGTGCCCTGCAGAATCTCGAACTTGTACGGTAGGGCCTGTATCAATAAATAGGCCCACTAGACTGTTAGCTTCCTGCAGCGCACCTCCACCATTGTTGCGTAAGTCCATGATCAGACCTTCGATTTGTTCTTTTTTAAGAGCTTCAATCAAGGCCCGTACATCACGCGTGGTACTGCGGTAGTTAGGGTTGCCATCCTGTTCAGCCTGGAAATCAGCATAAAACGTGGGTAATTCGATGATGCCAATTTTATGCTTGATGCCACCTGATTCAATTTCAATAACATGGCTCTTAGCTGCCTGGTCTTGCAGGGTTACCGTGTTGCGCGTAATGCTGATGACATGAGTTTGATGCTCGTCATGCGCACCCGCAGGTAATATCTGCAAACGAACAATCGAGTTTTTTGGGCCGCGGATCAAATCAACAACTTCGTCAATACGCCAGCCAACGACATCTACAAAATCACCGTTGGCCTGAGCAACAGCCACAATACGGTCGCCCGGTTTGAGTTGGTGGGCTTTGTCAGCAGGTCCTCCGGTGACAAGACGGACTACTTTAGTATACTCGTCCTCAGTTTGCAAAACTGCACCAATGCCTTCTAAGGACAAGCTCATATTGATGTTGAAATTTTCAGAAACTCGGGGAGAAAAATATTCAGTGTGCGGATCAATAGATTCCGTCAATGAATCCATGAATACCTGGAAAGCATCATCAGGTCGAGTTTGATAAATGTGGCTCAGCTGGTTGTCGTAGCGCTTGGCTAGCAATTTTTTGATGTCCTCTGGCTTTTTGCCCGCCAGAGTCAGGCTAAGTTCTGCAGCCTTCACCCGCTTGCGCCACAAATCATCCATGGCTGCTTGAGAAATAGACCAGGGAGCATGTTCACGATTGGTCTCCAGCGACTCCTTGCGTGTGAAATCCATCAAGGGTTTTTTCTGGACCAAAGTTAATTCAAAATTCAGGCGGTTAATCATGCGCTGTTCAAAGCGGTTGTAGATGACAAACGCTTGATGCAGGTCACCGTGTTTAATATTGACCGCCAGGCTATCGCGGTACGCTTGAAAATCATGAATATCGCTGGCCAGAAAGTAGCTATGTGTAGGGTCTAGATCCTGAAGATAACGCGTAAACACCTGTTCAGAAAAATGGGTGTCCAGGTGTGGTTTTAAATAGTGGTAATGCTCCAGATCATGGGCGACTTCCATGGCAGCATCCGACTCCTGCGGAGTCGGTGCTAGCTCGGTAAACGAGGCATGGGGAGACGTCTGACTGGTAAAACCCCCGGTGAAAATGACAAGACCGAGGAACCCACTGATAAAAAACTGCCGACGATGAAAGGTAAAAGGCATTACATTATCCGGTGGCGGTCTGCATAGGCCGCATTGGTAAGGATGGTTCACGGTGAAAGTATATGACGTCGATACCGTTGTCACAATCTTTTTGCAACAGCTTAGCCTGTTAAATATTCATGAGGGCTGGCAGTACTAAGCGATGAGGGGACCTTGAGAGAAAACAACAATAGGACTACCCTTCGCTGGAAAACTATATTCATGGAGAACCAAGGGCATGGCACCAGGTACATTGATGCTCGATTTACAAGGAGAGGAGCTTCTGGAAGAAGAAGTTGCCATGGTGCAACATCCCGCGGTGGGGGGGGTGATTCTGTTTAGTCGCAATTACCGAAATCCAGAGCAGGTCATGGATTTGGTAGCATCTCTGCGCCATTTGCGGTCGGATATTATTATTGCCGTGGATCAGGAAGGTGGACGCGTGCAGCGTTTTCGGGAGGATCTGGTAGAGCTTCCCTCCATGGGAGCGCTAGGTGACTTGTGGCAGCAGTCGCCTTTTGAGGCTGAGGTGGCAGCCCATAGTCTGGGGTGGTTGATGGCCACTGAAGTTTTGGCACTGGGGCTTGATATCAGTTTTGCTCCAGTTCTTGATCTTAATCCAGGCGTCAGTGAGGTCATAGGTCGGCGCGCTGTACATTATGAGCCAGCAGTTACGGTGGCTGTTCTTGCTGCCTATATTCGAGGGATGCATGCAGCGGGTATGGCAGCGACAGGAAAACATTTTCCGGGCCATGGTTCGGTAGCTCTGGATTCGCATTTAGCCTTGCCGGTAGATAATCGGTCTATGCAGGAGATCGAAGCCTATGATTTGCAGCCGTTTGTGGCACTGATGGATCAGCTGCAGGGTATTATGCCGGCACATGTCGTATATCGTGAAGTGGCACCGGATCCTGCAGGTTTTTCTGCGTTCTGGTTGCAGGAAGTATTGCGCAGACGCTTGGGTTTTGGTGGACTTATTTTTAGCGATGACTTAAATATGCAAGGCGCTGCCAGCCAAGGCAGTTTCTCCGATCGGGCTTACGCAGCCTTGTCAGCTGGTTGCGATATGATTCTGGTATGTAATAACCCCGAAGGAGCCAGAGAAGTACTTGAGGCGTTGAGTAGGATAGAGTGGTCTTACCCATCCTGGAGACATGCCGCCTTACGTGGCAAGGCGCATGCGGCTTGGGGGAGGCATCGTCTTTTACCTGCCTATGCTCAGGCACTCAGTTGGGCGCAACGCTTATCAGGGCTTTGATAGGGCATTCAACAATTCGTGGACCTGTTCGATGCGCTGTTGCGGGGTTGCCATGGCCAGGTTGAATCGCAGGCGGGTACTGCCCTCAAGTTTGTAGCAACGAGGAGCTGACTGTATCAAACGTATCAGGTTGGCTGGGTTGACGCGAGTTTGCGGGGAGAACTCGATGCGCCCGTGTTCAGCACTGGCGTCTAGACGATGGATGCCCATCTGATGGGCCTGAATCTGGATTTCTTGAACGGCAAACAGGTTTTGTGCCGATGTGGGTAGCAAGCCAAATCGGTCAATCATTTCTACTTTGAGCTCCTGCAGTGTGCTGGTGTCACGGGAGCTTGCAATGCGTTTGTACATCATTAAGCGCAGTTGGATATCGGGCAAGTAGTCGTCAGGAATCAGGGCAGGAAGGCGCAAGTTAATATCGCTATGCAAAGCTAACGGTTCATCAGCCAGTGGGGTACGTCCTTCCTGAATGGCTTTGACTGCACGCTCCAGCATATCCATATAGATGATATAGCCCAGAGCATGCATGCCGCCACTTTGTTCATAGCCTAGCAGGTCACAGCCGCCACGCATCTTAA
>JABEVH010000043.1 GCA_013043915.1 Pseudomonadales bacterium | reverse complement strand
ACCTTTAAGATAACGCTAAAGACGTCATGATGCAGCAGCCTCTGCTACGCCAAGGCTTTCATGCTCGGGGGCGTCGGCTCGCCTTCATGCATGTTAGTCAGGATGCGGAACAACTCACTGCGACGGGTTTTAAAATGCTGCCACATGAAGCGGCATTCGTTCTTGCCGCCATACTCGGCGTGGACACGCGAGAACTCGCATAAATCGGGGCGCTCGGTGACCAGTTGCTTGGCGCTGGTAATCTGATCATCTGCCGGCTGGTCGGACTGCAATAAGGTATCGAGCTTGGCAAAGCGGCGCAGGATTTCGTCTGTTTTGTCCTGGTTGGCCGTCAAGTAGGTTTCCAATTCCTCGTCAGCCAAGTGCTGCACTTTCATCATTTGCTTGCAAAAAACGTCGCACAGATCGTCGATCACCCGCGCCAATTGCCGTTCGATCAAAGCGAGGGCGACGGTGTATCGCTTCTTCGCCTCCATATCCACCATGCTGGTGGCATCCAGGCTTAAGCCTTCGAGGGATAGTTGATACCGTTTGACCACGGGAATATTGCGCAACAATTCCTGATGACCAGCCAAGGCGGAGAGATCGTCGTAGCGCATCAATAACTCTCGCAGTCCATTCAGACTCGCCTTGGGCGCATCCGTCTTGAGATCGTTCCACGGGCTGGTTCGGGAGCCTTCTTCGACCACGAACAGGTCGTCGAGCAAGACCCGATCAGCTTTGCTCAATCGCTCGAAAACGTCATGAAATAATGCCTGATAGGTCGCGGCACGTTGTGCCTTGGCCTCGCGTAGCAACGTATCGAATGCCGGTAACTCGTACCGGTATTTGACCAGCATTTCGATTCCGACATTGACAATATCGGCCAAGTCCTCCTTGGTCAGTGCGGCATCTACCAATGCCTGGCATAACAGCTTGAGTGCTTCGCTATCGAACGAGCGGACATCCAAGTAGCGACGGATCAGGCCCATGTGCGTCTTACGTGTCCGTGAAACATCGTATTGCGCCAGTGTCTGTCGATTAACGGGTTGCTTTTCGATTTTCGCCAGGTGCTCGATGATCGCGTCCGGGATTTGCTCCGATGTCACAAAGTAACCCAGGCGCTGGAATGTCTTTAGAGAAAGAAGAAAACCGAGCCGGGTGTTCTGCCCGCGTAGAATCTGTTCGCACAAGGTGCGCTCTTCCAGAGTCGGCGTATACCAACGTTCCAGTTCGCCGACGTTGAAATTAGTTTTGAGGCGGGGATAGGCGGTATCGCTTGCTTGCATGGAAAAAAATCGTTCATTGATGGCTAATCAGCCAAGGGGGAAGCATCTTGTGAATGGATCGACTCCGGCCAGCCAATACGTGCGAGTGTTTCGATTAGCGTGGTTCGTTTGACGCCGAAATTACGACATACCGCCGCCTTGGACATGCCGCCGTTTAGCGCCGTGATGATCGAATCGAGTCTTTCGCCGGCAATAGCGAGCGGTCGCCCGCCAATTCGTCCACGCCGCTTGGCTGCTGCCAAGCCGGCAACGACCCGCTCTTGCGTCAACGCCCTTTCATACTGGGCTAGCGCCCCGAATACGTGAAACAACAATTCGCCGGAAGGCGTCGTAGTATCCATTCCCTCAGTGAGCGAACGGAATGCCACTTGCTTTTCTTTTAGCGCATTGACGATGGACAACAAATGCGACAACGAGCGTCCCAGCCGATCGAGCTTCCAGACCACCAGAACGTCACCGGGGCGAACGAATTCCAGCGCCTTTGTCAATCCTGGCCGATCATCCTTGGCGCCGGAAGCATGGTCTTCAAACAAATGTCGGCTATCGACGCCGACCGCCATGAGCGCATCACGCTGCAAGTTGGTGGTTTGGCGATCCGATTCGGACGATACCCGCATGTAACCGACTAACATGTACGAAAAACCTATAGCTTGAGATTTACGTATGGTATACCATAGCGATACCGTTTTCCGTATATTTCTGTACGGGCTGGCAGGAAAATGTTGGCGTCAGAATCAGCCCTGTCGGAAAACATGTGTTTTACGACACCCATGTACCAGTACAGAAATTGCCGCCATGCCGGAAAACTAGGATACCGGCTAACAACGTCAATAGGATGGGCGACAGATGATCAATCAAATAAAACTCGATAACTTTGGCCCACTTTCCAGCATCAACTGGTCAGAACTCGGTAAGATCAATCTGGTTATTGGCGGCAATGGCAGCGGTAAGACTTTTTTGCTCAAGTCGATCTATAGCAGCTTACGCACGCTGGAAGACTACAAGCGCGGCAATGAGCAACGGTCTGCGTCCGAGATTCTGGTAGACAAGCTGTACTGGACGTTTCAGGCTGAAAAGATCGGGGACTTGGTAAGTAGGGGAACTGATGTCCCTTTGTCGAGCTGTATCACTCTAGATAAAAATGAGTTTTCCTACAGTTTTGGCAAAGACACCACTAAACAAATTTCAAACCTTGAAAACCACGTTCCGCCACGAGCCAGCAATTCAATATTCCTGCCAGCTAAAGAAATACTGTCGCTGCACCAGATCATTCTGAAATCGCGCGAGCAGGATAAGGTATTTGGCTTTGATGATACCTATTTTGATCTTGCCAAAGCATTAAAAATTGCAACGACCAAAGGCAAGAACATTGCGGAATTTGCCCAGTCTCGTACCCAGCTTGAGGGAATCCTTGGCGGTGTGATCGAATACGAAGAGGCCTCGGGCCGCTGGTTGTTCGTTAATGCCAAGCGGCAGAAGTTTCCAATTGGTGTGACAGCCGAAGGAATCAAGAAGATCGCCATCTTGGACATACTGCTAGGTAACCGCTATCTGAACACCAACTCGATCGTGCTGATCGACGAGCCTGAGTCAGCACTGCATCCCACAGCCATCTCGCAACTGCTGGACATCGTTGCGATACTTGCCGAACGCGGTATCCAGTTCTTCATGGCCAGCCATTCTTATTTTGTGGTCAAGAAGTTGTTTCTGATCGCGCAGACGCGTAAATGGTCCATCCCAGTAATTTCTGCCACTAGCAACGGGTGGGGTTACGACGATCTGAAAAACGGTATGCCGGACAACCCGATTATCGCCGAGTCGATCTCTCTCTACCAACAGGAAGTAGAGCTGGCTCTAAAATGACCACGGAAGCCATCATTGAATCGGGAATGACATTCGGTCCCTATGCTGCGGGCGAGTGCTTTTATGTCGAAAAGAGCAAGTGCTACAGCCTAGTTCAGGATGGTGTGCAGATGGCTGAGTTCTTGCTGTTGCGGCAAAAACAGGGCCAAGCGCCAGTGATTTGGGTGGTCGAAGCCAAATCTAGCAGTCCTAGGCCCGAGACGCAGCCCAACTTTACCGAGTTCATCGAGGAAATCCGCGCCAAGCTGACCAACGGCTTTTTGCTTAGCGTTGCTGCTCGACTGCAACGCCACTCCGAAGCGGAAAATGAGCTACCGCATTCCTTCAAAGCCGTTGATTTGAAATCGCTGGGGTTTCGTTTTGTGCTGGTCATCAATGGGCATAAGGAGGAATGGCTGGTGTCGTTGCAAGACGCGCTATCGCTGGCGTTGAAGCCCGTCATTAAAACTTGGGCACTGCCACCGACCTCCGTTGTTGTGTTGAACCATGAGTCAGCTCAGCGGCACGGCTTGATTCTGCAGGCAGCAGGAGCCGTACAATGATGATGAACAATAACTCGAAGATATTTTATCAGTTTGTACACACAAGTCGAACATTGCCTCCTCAGACCCATAAATTACGATACGAAACTTGATTTGGCGAAATACGAGGAAATGAGTATATAGAATCGCTTCTTTATAACTTTTTGGCTTATTGCCCGTTTACGAACGAATCCTTGCGGTCACCCAGACTGAGAGCAGGCATGGTAGAAGTGGGGAAAGCTATTCCTTTTAATGTCTATGATGCCCAGGGCAGGTTGCTGTTACAAAAGAGCTTTGTGATCGACTCCAAGGATCAGCTAGAGCGTCTTTTTGAGCGCGGCATGTTCGTCAATCCGTCAGATTCACAAGATGCTGTTATCGATAATCGAAAATTCCAACCCTTTTTAGCGTTTCCTAGCCTGCTTGAAGAAGCCGATGTTTGTTTAACCCACTTCCTCAATGCTGAGCAAGATAGCCCACAGCGACTCAAACATTTGTCAGGAAGAATTTCAGACTTGTGCCGTGATGATCCCGATGCCTGTCTTGCCTTGGCGCATACCACCGTTGTCCACTCTTTCTCCATCCAACTACCCCTGTTACACGCCTTCTTTGTCAGCATATTAGGAAGTCAATTGCAATGGCCTGAGGAAACTTTGCGATCGGTTACGACAGCAGCACTGATTGCCAATGTAGGCTACCTTTCCATGCAAGACAAACTCAACGGCTCTCACAGCCGTCTCTCCAATGAGCAGCGTGCCGTATTGCGCGAGCACCCAGATTTAGCTGTTCAGATTGCCATCAAGGCTGGCATTGTCGATGAATTCTGTCTGGCCATCATGCAACAGCATCATGAAAAAGAAGATGGATCCGGATACCCCTTGGGCAAAGATTGCCCCCCTATTCTTGTCGAAGCCCAGGTGCTTAACCTTGCCGAACGCTATACCGCCATGATTTCCAACCGCGCCTATCGTGATCGGCTTTCAGTCGACCAGGCCTAGCAGGTACTGGCCATGGAAATACACAATCCATCACTTTACCAGGCATTTTCCCAGGTACTCTCACCCTTTCCGCCAGGAGTTCTGGTACGTTTAGCTAATCAGGAAATTGCTGTTGTGACGCGTAGAACATCTATCCCAAAAGCGCCCCGTGTGCGAGCCATCATCAGCGCCAAAGGCTCTCCCTATCACGGTTCATTTCTCCGTGACTGCACCCTGCCTGAGTTCAGGATTCTTTATATCGAGCAGATGAAACAAGCTCCTGCATTAAATTCCCTGCTCCTCTGGGGAACGGCTTGATGAGCGCAAGCTGAAATCCAACATTAATTAAAATTGGCTACACTGATTGTCAACCGAGCTGGAGTTCCGGCATTTATAGCTTTACTACACAAGGAGATTATTTATGCGTGCCCTAGCACTTGCTTCTGCGCTAACTGCACTGGCCCTTTTTTCTTTACCTCTATCAATCTACGCTGATGACAATTTCAACCAAAATCACCCAGGCCGCGCCGAAGTGAATCATCGCCTCAACAATCAGAACCAACGTATTCATCATGAAGTACAGGCAGGTGACATGAGCCATCAGCAGGCTCAACAGCTGCACCAGCAGGACCATCACATTCGTCAGGAAGAGCGCCATATGGCCTCTGAACACAATGGACATATTACCCGGGGAGAACAACGGCGACTCAACCATCAGGAAAACCGTGTCAGCCATCAGATCGGGCAGTAACCTGTTTTCTGTCGGTTTACCGAGGTTTGCTTCCCGGGTAACCAAGAACACCTTCCTGGATCTCCCACCAGGAACACCGGTCAGCCACATAGGCCTGGCTGATCGCTCGTACGGGTATAGGTTCATCAAGGAGACCTGCACGCAGTCGCATCACTCCGGGAAGACTATCGCGTTCACTGAACAGGGGGGATCCACAACACGAACAAAAGAATCTTCTTTTCCCTGGAGAGGACTCATAGGCCTTCATCAATGCTTGACCTTTATGCCAATGCAACTGTTCACTACGCACGGGAATATTGGCCGCCAGTGGAGTTCCCTGGGCTTTGCGGCACTGTGTGCAATAGCAAATTTCTATACCCACCAAAGGCTCTTCCACCTCAAAACTTATACCACCGCAAAGACAGCTACCCATGACCATGGCTAATGCTCCTAACGACTACCTAAACGCTGTCGCCGTACCCAAGCCGGTGTCTGACCCGTCCAGCGCCGAAACGAACGATTAAAGGCACTTTGTTCCGAATATCCTAACAGGAGAGCGATATCACCTAAAGACAGCGCCCGATCTGCCAAGTACTGTCTGGCCAGCTGTTCTCGCATGCGATCCAGCAACTGTTGCCAAGTCAACTGATTGATGGTGAGCTTGCGCTGCAAGGACCTCACTGACATGTTCAGTGCCTGAGCCGCCCGGGGTAGGGTTGCTGATGCATCCGGCAAGAGTTTAAGGATAACCTGCTGCAAGGCCCTGTCAAAGGGGTCTGAGTCCGGCAAAGCCAGCAGCAAGGCTTGGGCCTGTCGATCTAGCAATGACCTTAAGCCGGGATCACTGTGAGGCATGGGAATGGCCAGATAAGACAACGGGAACCTGACGCGAGTAAGGCGGTCATTAAACCTTACCGGGCATTGAAAAAAATCCTCATAGGCTTGATGTTCAGCCGGATTATCCAGAACTGGATTGATGAAGGTAATGAGTTCAGGCGGTGGAGGTTGGTCCACTTGTCGCCGTAAAAAGGTTACGAGTGCAGCTATCGCTGTCGAATCATGCCTGTGACCTAATCTGACGGTCTCAGGCGGCCAGCGAATTTCAATGTCCTCGCCTTCAAAGATGACCTCGGCCAGGTCCACGCCATAAAATAGCCGTTCATAGTGTTGATAGGCCTGTAGGGCTTCGCCTAGCGTATGACTTGCCAGTACCAGATATCCCAGCACACCTACATGCCGAGGCTGAACCTGAGCTCCTATCGACAAAGCGACTGCCAGATCCTTGGGGCGCAGGGCAATAGCTTCGGCCAAAAAACCCTGCCAGACATCCATGGGGACGATTTCTTCATGCATCCATCGCTCAATGCGTGCTCGTAAATCCATGGCCCCTAAACCCTGGGTATCCAGCCATTCCATGATTAAACCCACCCAGGACCCGGTCACACGTATCGCCCTTGCCATCGATGCTGCATTCCTGCTTTGCCAATCTGGCACAAATTGTCAAATGCAGGTCGTTTTATGTCAAGCCAAATTATAAATACTCAAGCATCATGTGGTTATACACTGAGGATGACTGGAGAAACCTGATGAATGCCTCCGTTGACATGGCCCCTTGGGCCCGCCTATTGCGTATTCGCCAAGCTGTCCACGATGCCGGACATTCACTTTGCCTGGAACGCCCGCGACTCTGGCTGGAATTTCGTCAATCAGGCGAAGGTAAACGCCTGCGCCATGCCCCTATTGACCTGCAGCGCGCAGAGGCTATTGCCTGGATCATGCAGCATCGTCAACCCCGTATTTATGATGACGAGTTGATCCTGGGTAACATGACATCCCGCCGCGTCGCCGCCAATTACTACTTTGAAGGCAGTTCCATCAACATTCTGGAAGATTTGATGCGGCTAAAAACCCGTGTCGTGCCTCTGGATCTTTCCTGGCGCGAACAGGTGGAACTGCTCTATCTGGCAACCATGACAGCTAAAGACAGTGTTGTTTATCATGCCCTGATACGTCCTCTAAAATTACGTCATCTCTGGGAGATGACCCATGCAGAACGCTATATCGTGACCGAACAGGCTGGCGTGGCGCATCAAATCGGCAACTATGCCCGTCTGGTCCAGCATGGCCTTAAACCCGCAGATGAACAGGCACAACGTTGTCTGCTGCAAGGCAAATCACCTGAAGGCCATCACCTGACCCCTGAACAAATAGCCTTCTACCAAGGCCAACGCATCATTATTGCCGGCATATGCCGTATGGCAAACAATCTGGCTGATTCAGCCCATGCCATGGCCAACTTGCCTACCACGTCAGCGGAGCGTCGTGAGGAACTTCTGAACAGTGAACGATCGCTTAGGCATGTCCCCTACCACCCGGCAAGAAATTTTCAGGAAGGCTTACAGGCTGCCTGGATACTGCATGTTGCCATGTGCCTGGAAGACTTTGAACAGGGGCTGTCGTTTGGCCGCCTTGATCAAGCCCTCAAAACGCTTTATGACCAAGACCGTGCAAGTGGCGAACTGAGCTATGTACGGGCCGTAGAACTGGTCGCGAGTTTCCAACTCAAATGCTGTGAAACCATGCCTGTCTACTCTACCCGTATGGATCACTACTTCAGTGGTCATGATGTCGCCCAAGGCATCACCCTCGGAGGCGTGGATGCTGAAGGCAACGACGTTACCCATGAATTATCCGGCGTATTTCTCGACGCACACGCCCTGATTGCCACACGTGAACCTGCATTGCATGTGCGTATTCATGAAGGGACCCCCGCCTGGTTTATGGACAAATGCGTCACCACCTTACAACAAACCGGGGCCCGTCCCGCTTTTTTTGGCGATAAAACCATCATCCCTGCCATGCTCAATGCAGGTTATTCTCAGGAACATGCGCGCGACTATGCCATCATAGGCTGCACAGAATTAGGTAGCCAAGGGAGAACTTACAATTCAGCCGATGCTGCCTTGATGAATCTCCCTCTATGCTTGGAACAAGCCTTGAATGAGGGGATGAACTTCAAAGGCAAACGACAGGGTGCTCGCACGCAGCCGTTAGCACAGATGCAATCTATGGATGATGTCGTTAACGCATTCAGGTTGCAAGTTCAGCAAGCTGTTGATGATATGGCTGAGGTCATGGGCTGGCTTGAGGATGCCATTCGGCAGCACCGAACGACCCCGGTGAACTCGCTTATGACCGATGGGTGCATGCAATCCGGGAACGACGTCACCCGGGGCGGAGCCATGTACAATTTTACCAGTGTCCAGGCCGTAGGCCTGGCTGATGCGGGAGATGCCTTGCATGCCATTGATGAGCTTGTGTTTCAACAGCAACGCTATACCCTCGTAGAACTGGCTAAGATTCTACGTCAGGACTATGCCGGCCATGAATCCCTGGCCATAGAAATGCAGCGTAAATTACCCCGCTATGGAAACGGTCAGCACGATGCTGATCGTTGGGTTCAAATCACTGCCGATGCCTTTGCCGATGCCGTTAGTACACATCAAAACTCTCGAGGCGGCATCTGGCTGGCAGGCTTTTATTCCATGACCTGTGGACATGCCTTTGGACGTTATACCGGGGCACTGGCCAACGGTCGCCGCGCTGGCACGCGCTTGTCCAACGGATGTTCCCCCGCTGATGGCGCTGATCGCAGCGGCCCTAGCGCCCTGTTCCGCTCGGTAGCTTCGCTGGATAAGTCGAGATGGTGCAACAGTCAAGTGCTCAATGCCACCTTTGACCGCAAAACTGTAGGGGGGCCATCCGGCGCCAACAAGCTCGCCAGCCTGCTACGCACTTATTTTATTGATCAACATGGCATGCAGGTTCAAATCGCCATACTCAACGCTGATGACTTACGCAAGGCTAAAGAAAACCCGCAAGACTACCCTAATTTACTGGTCAGGGTATCCGGCTATTGCGCCTATTTCGCCGACTTGCAACCCGAGATTCAGGACGAGATCATTGCCAGGACCATGCACAGTTGAGGAATGCCTTGATGCTTACACCTCCTCAAATATTTTCAGTACAACACTTCTGCGTGCATGACGGGCCTGGCATACGTAGTGTCGTCTTTTTTAAGGGCTGCCCCTTACGCTGCAGCTGGTGCCAAAATCCAGAATCCTGGTCCAAGGAACCTGAGCTGGGTTATAAAGAGCACTCTTGCCTGCAGTGTACAACCTGTGTCAACACTTGCCCTACCGGAGCCATGTACGCACCTGGCCATTGGACGACAGACTCCTGTACCCAGTGCTTTCGCTGCATCGATACCTGCCCGGGTGGAGCACTGACCCGCTTCGGAGCAACACGCTCCCCTGAAAACATCTTGCATGAACTCAGCCAGGAGTTTGCACTTTATCGGCAATCTCAAGGTGGTGTCACCTTCTCCGGAGGGGAAGCTACGTTATACCCGGAATATCTGGCAGAACTTTTGCCTCCGCTCCAGGCGGCAGGGATACCGACTGCCCTGGAGACCTGTGGCCTTTTTCACCTGAAAGCAGCTCCATCACTGTCAACATTGCTGTCCAGCGTAGCTAATTGGCAGGAGTTCTCTGCACAGACCCTGTGGCAGGTACTAAGCCGGCTAGATCTCATACTCTTTGACTTAAAGCTCATGGACAATCAGCTGCATCGTCAGCATTGCGGCAGCAGCAACCGTCTTATCCTGCATAATTTCAGCCTGCTTACCGGCCTGGCCAGAGCAGGGCAGGGACCCAAGGTCTGGCCACGCTTACCCCTGGTTCCCGGCATCACCGACCACCCTGACAACCTGCATGCAGTTGCGCAATTTCTTCATCATAACGACGTCAAGGTTATCACCCTGCTGCCCTATCACAACTTAGGTGTCGATAAATACAACTGGCTGCGTATTCCCATCAAGTTTGATCATAGCATGCTAGGGGACGACGCTTTGCAGCAAGCTACCCAGATCATGCAAGCCTGCGGTATACGCTGCTATACCTCAGGAGAAGAAGATTATGCACAACTTTATGGAGATGCTTCATGTTCCACGGCAAACGCGTACTGATCACCGGCGGTTCCTCAGGGCTGGGATGGGCTTTTGCCCAAGCGATGGCTGAACAAGGAGCAAAACTCATCCTGATAGCTAGACGCCTGCAGCCTCTGGAGCAATGCCGGGATGACTTACTGAAACACCACCCTGACCGCAGGATATCCATTCACAGCATTGATGTAGCTTGTAATGAAGCTGTGCAAAATCTGGCTCTGCAGTTAGCCCCTGAGGGAGATATAGACCTGCTAATCAATTGTGCCGGCATCCTACGAGAAGGACGGGTTGAGTTACTGGAAACGCTAGACTTTGAGGAGCAAATGGCCATCAATTATTTTGGCTGTATTCACACCATCCGCGCTTTCTTACCCGCACTACAGCGCACGCAAGGACGCATCATCAATATATCTTCATTATCCGGAATCACCGGTATTTTTGGATATTCTGGCTATTGTGCCTCCAAATTTGCCGTGCAGGGGTTGAGCGAGGTATTACGCCTGGAACTCAAGAGCTATGGCATCGATGTGCATGTGGTCTGTCCCGGTGAGTTCACGTCACCCATGTTGACGGCCTTGCAGCAGCACCGATCCTGGGAAAACAAGGCACAGACCTCCACCCTGCCTACCATAACTCCGGAGCAGGTTGTTCAAGACACTTTACGTGGCATTGATCGTGGGGATTTTGAGATCATTCCTGGAAAAATAGCCAGAGTTGTTCGAACTGCTCTGCGTTACTTCCCCAAGCTCTCTCGTCGGTTCAATGATCGGGTGGTGGCCCGTGCCCGCTTCCATTAAGCATAACCCATCGAAACACCCAAGTTTGGCATGGCAAAACCTGACCAGATACATAGCAACACCAGCAGCCAGGCTGGCTGCTTCCAGAACCCCAGTAAGATATCGATCTCACCCAGGCCATGTAACCTGAAAAGACATATGCACTCAGCCTAGGTTGAAGGGTTGCTTACCTCAATATCAGGGTACCAAAGTTCGGCATCAAAAATTCCTGTTTGGGGATCAAAATTTGCCGTCAGGGGGTAACTCTCAAAGCAAAGCCTGCCATCAGGAGCAGGGCCTCGACCTAGCAACCTTTGATGTATTAGTTGCCAAGCCTCAGCAACTTCTCCCACTGTACCACGAAACTGCCGGCATACGTAACCACCACCCGGCAAGACCATCAAATCCAGGCCATCCTGAGGGCTCTCAGCGTCCAGAAGCACGGCAGCATCATAACGGCATAACTCAGGTGCTGTGATCGCCGGATCATCGTAGCCGATACCGTACCGCACATGCCCCAACAATCCGTGTTTATGCATCCAGTCATGGACTTGATGTCGCCAAAAATACTCGACACCCGCACCATAGGGACCGGTATAACGCAATCGAGCCAGCGTCACGTCAGACCTGCAAACCTTATTGATGACGATGAATGCTCCCGCAGCTAAACGCCCAAAAGCGTTGTAGCTGGGGTTTCTCGGGTCAACGAACAGAGCGTATGGATGTTCCCATCCACCCGACTTACCACGGTCTCAGCGAGCGTTGGCTGAATTTCTCCAGCCGGTTCGGAGCATCCCGCCCCTACCTTACTTTTTAATATTCCCGCCCGTTTCTTT
>JABEVH010000042.1 GCA_013043915.1 Pseudomonadales bacterium | reverse complement strand
TCTCCGTCGTCGGCAGCGTCAGCGTCGATCCACTATTCGCCCTCCAGAGTTTTGCCCAGGTCCACCATATGGTCAGCGACATCCATGCCACGCTCTCCCCCTCCTTCACCTATCTGGATGCCTTGTTGGGGTGCTTTCCAGGAGGCTCCATTACCGGCGCCCCCAAACATCGCGCCATGCAAATCATTGAGGAGCTTGAATCCGTTCCTCGCTCAGCATACTGCGGCAGTATTTTTTGCCTAGGAAAAGATTTCCTGGAATCCAACATCGCCATACGCACGCTGGTGGCCGATGCCCAAGGCAGCTTGCATGCCTGGGCAGGCGGCGGCATTACCGCTGATTCAACCATGCAAGATGAATACGAGGAGTGCAACCACAAAATGGGTGCCCTGTTAAGAACTCTAGCGCAAGAATTTTCAGCTCGCTAAGTGTCCATACTTAAAAATGCCCGGGAGCATCGTCGATGTATCGGCATACCCAATGCAACGACCCTCTTCAGGTCTTAGCCGGGCAACCAACCCTCTCGAAGCACATCATCCTCCATGGACAGGATTCAGGAAATACATCTAATCCATTTTCATGGGTCATCTGGGCTACAGCATCAGACCAGTCCTCATCCAACCAGGCAGGGTCTGAAGTAGAAACATTGAGGCTGGGTGTTTTTTTTCAGGCGAACCCGTACACCTTTGCGTTACTCTTTGATGGTTCTCGACTAGCTGCCACCTTGATGCTCTGGCTGATTTTGCCATTTCAATAAATGCGCCAATTACACCGCCATTCGGCTTTCGAACTCCCGCTGTTCGCTTTTTCCCACGTCTTCGATTTTTGAAGCAATGTGCTCTATGTCCAACTGGTCAAACTTCCCCCTACGGATCAACGTGGCCTGCTCATTCGCCCAAGCGATAACATCGGTTGGGTATGAGGTCTTCATCCGTCCTTCCCTCTTAATTCAAGAACCATTCTACTCCTCTGAAGTGCAAGATGAAGAGCCAGCCCATTGATGCGCCACATACTGAACGCTAAAGATCAGGTAAAGGCCGTTAAAATTTCTTCTTTTAACTGCTCATAACTGGTGGTCACCGCGAAATGAGGAAACTCGGCGATCACCTTGGCAGGGGCATCAAATAAAATCCCCTTATCAGCTTCAGCGAGCATGCCGGTATCGTTGTAGGAATCCCCTGCAGCGACAACACGAAAATTAAGCTCATGCAAGCGTCGCACCGCTTCGGTCTTCGGGTCTTTCTGGCGCAGGTGATAATTGACGATACGGCCATCTGCATCCATTTCAAGTTTATGACAGAACAAAGTAGGCCAGCCCAACTGACGCATCAAAGGATGGGCAAACTCATAAAAGGTATCAGATAAAATAATGAGTTGATAATGCTCACGCACCCAGTCTAAAAACTCCCGCGCGCCCGGCAAGGGCCCCATGTCAGCGATCACTCGCTGAATATCAGGCAAGCCCAAATCATGCTGCTGCAAGAGCTGCAAACGCTGCCGCATCAACACATCATAATCAGGAATATCGCGGGTCGTAGCACGCAGGGCTTCGATACCCAGGCGATCAGCGACGTTGATCCATATCTCAGGCACCAAGACACCTTCCAAATCCAGGCACACGATATCCATGAACAACTCCTCAATCAGTCTGGGTAAAAAACGGCGCCACTGTACCGACAAGTGCCCTTAAAGGCAATCGCAGACCTTCACCATCCTGCACTTTCCTGCAACAAACGCTCAGCGAGCGCTTGTATATGAACCGGAGAGTCATTGAGCGCAGGAATATAGCTATAGTACTTGCCACCATGATCCAGAAAAATTTCCCGGTTTTGTTCAGCGATTTCTTCCAGCGTTTCCAGGCAATCGGCCGAGAAAGCCGGACAAATCACCTGCACACTTTCCACACCTTGCTCTGCCCAGTTTTTCAAGGTCACATCGGTATAGGGTTGCATCCATATCTGGGCACCAAAACGAGACTGAAAACTCATCAACCACGCTCCTTCAGGCAGTTGCAGTGCATCAGCCAGTGCCTGCGCGGTAACACGGCACTCATCTGGATAGGGATCACCGCGACGGTGATTATCCTGAGGAATACCATGAAAAGACATCAGCAGTTTATCAGGGCGTCCTTGCTCCTGCCAGAAGTCGCGCACATGCTGGGCCAGCGCCTGAATATAGGCAGGATAGTCATGATAATCTCGCACAAACCGTATAGAAGGCTGATTACGCTGTCGACGTAGCCACTGCCCGAGCTGATCCATGATAGGCGCTGTGGTGGTTGCCGAGTACTGCGGGTACAGAGGAAACACCACCAAGCGCGAGCTTCCCGATGCCACCAAATGATCCAGGGCAGCGGCTAGCGTCGGCTCTCCGTAGGTCATGGCGGTCAGCACCTGCCAGCTATGAAGCGTCTCGTTCTGGGCCAGCCATAAGGATAAAGCCTGTTGCTGGCGCTGCAGGATCACCCGCATCGGTGAACCTTGTTCCATCCAGATGCTTTGATAGAGTTTGGCGACACGGCGCGGCCGCCATGGCAATATAAAAAGATTGAGGATCAACCACCACAGCCAGCGAGGCAGCTCAACGACACGGGTATCACTGAGAAATTGCCGTAAAAAACGTCTAACCGACGCGGGCGATGGCTGCTCGGGGGTGCCTAGATTAACCAGTACTACCCCGAGCTTATCCATGCATCAATGCAACAGGGCTAGCAGTTGCGTTGTCACGGCAGCGACCGGACCCACGCCCGACAAGGAACGATAACGCGGTGCCTGAGCACTGCCCGCTGCACCGGAGGCTCCCATGTTCTGATAAAAACCGACCAGGCGGGCGGTTTGCTCATGGTAGACCTGCAAGCGACGACGTACGGTCCCTTCCTGATCATCATCACGCTGCACCAACTCTTCACCGGTCAGATCATCCTTACCCGGCAGTTTGGGTGGATTATGCTGCAGATGATAGACACGACCCGATGCAGCATGGACACGACGGCCACTTAAACGGCTGACAATCTCTTCGTCATCGACCTTGATTTCCACCACATAATCGATAGGAACACCGGCCTCGATCAGCGCTTCGGCCTGGGGAATGGTGCGAGGAAAACCGTCAAACAGAAACCCCTGCTGGCAATCTTCAGCCTGTATACGCTCTTTCACTAGGCCAATGATAATGTTATCTGAAACCAGTCCACCGGCATCCATGACTTTTTTGGCAGCCAAGCCGAGGGCCGTACCTGCCTTTACCGCTGCGCGGAGCATGTCACCCGTCGAGATCTGCGGGATATTGAAATGCTGCATAAGCACTTGAGCCTGCGTGCCTTTACCAGCACCCGGGGGGCCTAAAAGGATGATGCGCATAAAATAAACCTCAAACTGTCAGAGTGTGCACCTGGATTATTCCGGAGCGGGAGTCGTGCCGAGGATGCTAAATAAAATGTCATGCAAACGATACACGTCCACGCCCTGCCTGACAAGTGTTTAGGACCAACAAGCCCTATCTTAACTATTGCACCTCCTGATCAATGGATAGACTCACATGCTGCTCACCCGCGGTTGCCGTCGTTACCCGGGCACTGACGTAGTCCCCCGCACGAGGCATCGCCTGTCCGTCCAGAGACAACAAGGCAGAAACCGCGACCTGAGGAAAAGCCGAGACTTTCAAGGCCGGTAACATGGCCTGAGTATCATCAAGCTGAACATGCTCAGGCATATCCGTGACGGCATGACGCACAACAGCCAGGGGCATGGGAGGCCCCTGTAAGGCCTGGGCAAAAACAAACACAGTCGCCTGCGGATACTTCTGCCGCAAGGCAGCGGGCAACTGTACGCGTACATCCAGGCGTGTCACCTCCGATTCATTCAACGCATCTGCCTGTGCCCTGGCCCTGGCATCCTGCAGGTGCTGCTCAAAAACTGCCTTATCCGCCGCATCCAAACCGGTCGATGGGTCCGCTAACAAAGCCTGGTATAGAGGTATGGCCCTAGCATAATCTCCGACATTGTAAGAGCCTTCTGCCAGCAACAATTCAGCACCTACCTGACCAGGATCCTGCTTAAGCACATCGAGCAACAGATCACGGCTAGCCACATCCAACTGACCGTTTTCGCTATAAACCTTGGCATGAGCCAGCGCCAACTCAAGACTGGCATCTCCGGGATGCAAGCGGTTAGCATGATCAAAAGCTATGGCAGCCATATCCGGCATGGACAACTGCATATAACTCATGCCCAACCCTTCCCACAGATCAAAACGATCAGGATGAGCCTCAATACGGGTTTGTAGCACACGTACAAAGTCAGCCAGACCATAGCTTTCTGCGGGCAGCTTAGGTTGCTGCCCAGCGATTACCCGGTCAACATCCGGACCTAGCCTGGCCTCGAGCTGCCACCAGTGCAGCAGTGCTGGTTGGAAAAGCCACTTGGCATACAGCCCTCCCCCCAGCACCATGACAGCAAGCAGCACCCACCAGGCCCAGGCACGATGACCCACCGAGACAACACGCACCTGCACTTCCGCCTGCTCAGTCAGTAAGGTACGAGCCAATTCCAGCTTGATAGCATCGTACTCATCCTGACCTATTTCTCCCTCGGCCAGATCAACGTTCATTTCTGCCAAACGTTCGGAGTAAACGCGCCGGCTTAAACCCGAAGCCTCCACCTTGTCCTGATGCTCCTGTCGCCATAATGGCCAGGACACCAACACGCCGGATAATAGCGCAATCAGCGCCATGAACATAAAAGGCATAGTTAATCTTCCTTATGAAGCAGGGCATCCAATCGCGCCTGTTCTTCAGCACTCAACGTAGAGGGCGGGGAGGACCGGCGAGACAAACGCGAGATCACCATCGTGACAACACCAGCCAATAGTAGCCAGGGGCCTATCCAGAGTACCCAGGTACGCGGGCGCAAGGGGGGCTTATAAATCACAAAATCGCCATAGCGCGCCACCATAAAGTTTTTAATCTCGGCATCCGACTTACCTGAACGCAGCATCAAGTAAGTGCGGTCTTTAAGATCACGGGCAATAGGGGCATCTGAACCGGCCAGCGACTCATTCTGGCAACGCGGACAGCGCAGCTCTTCGGTAAGTTGACGAAAACGTTGCTCTTGCGCGGGTGAATCAAAGGTATAGGCATTGATCGTGGCTTGCGCCGCACTTGCCAGCAGTAATAAACTCAGCAGCCCCCAGCGCAGGCCCTTCATGAATGACCGCCCTGACGAACCAAAGCGTCATAGCGTGGTTTCAGAACATGCTCCCAAATCGTCTCGTCGATAGGACCATCCATGTGATAACGAACTATACCCTGTGCATCGATCAAGAAGGTTTCAGGCGCACCTGTCACCCCCAGATCAATACCCAGACTGCCAGCCTCATCGTTAGCCACTTGTTTAAAAGGATTACCGTGCTTACTCAGATAGTCCAGCGCTGCAGCTCGCTGGTCCTTGTACAGGACACCGTAGATCGGCACGCCTGAGTTAGCGATAGCTTGCAACATGGGATGCTCTTCCGCACAGGAGTTGCACCACGTTGCCCATACATTCATGAAATAAGGATGTCCGAGCCAGCTCGTCTGGGTCAGGCTGTGCACCGGATCCTGCACGTCTGCCAGCGTAAAAGTTGGTAAGGGCTTGTTCAACATAGAAAACGTATCCACGCTGGGATCCCGACCATTTTGCGTGATCAGAAAAGCCACCAAAGCGAGAAATACCAGCAAAGGCAAGATATAGATCAGTTTAAGGAACTTCATGGACGACCTCCCATCGCTGCAGAGAGTTCACTGGGTGTTTTCTTAAGACGATAACGCCGGTCACTGACAGCCATCACGCCGCCAGCAGCCATCAGCAAGGCTCCTAGCCAGATCCAACGTACAAACGGCTTGTAATAGATACGTACGGCCCAGGCTGACCCCGAGGCTTCTCCTAAGGCAACATAAAGGTCTCGAATCAGACCCGGAGACAACGCCACCTTGGTCATAGGCATCTGACGCACCGAATACATGCGTTTTTCCGGGAACATCCTGCGCACTAGCACCCCATGTTTCAACACCCTTATATCTGCCACTTCCGTGGTGTAGTTAGGACCTATCTGCTGTGCTATGGACTGAAAATGAAACTGATACGGCCCCACCGTTTCCGTCTCACCTATTTCCATACGTAGGTCATGCTCAACACTGTAATGCGTGGTCAGTAAAACCCCGGTGATACTGACCAAAACACCGAGATGCGCCAGCTGCATCCCGCGATAACTGCGTGAAAGCCGCCAGAAACCATGCCATAACCCGGCTTTAGCCACACGCATCTTGCGTGCAATGTCGGCCAACACAGAAAATGCCACCGTGAGCAGGAGAAACAAGCCCAACGCTACCAGGTTGTACCAACCGGCCAACGCTGTCGCTACGACCGAAAAAATTGCTGCCGCTATCATTGGCCCCAGCAGCAGGGATAACAATTGGCGGCCGGACTGATGCTTCCAGTGCGCCAGTGAACCTGCCGCCATAAAAGCTAGCATGGCCAAGGCCAGGGGCTTGAAGATGAAATTAAAATAAGGAGGCCCGACCGAGATCTTGCCC
>JABEVH010000041.1 GCA_013043915.1 Pseudomonadales bacterium | reverse complement strand
TGACGCTCCCGCGGAGTCAGGACTTGCGTTACATGATCACGTAATGCCAGTACGCCATAATGTACGTGACGAGCCTCATCCTGGATAACATATTTTAACAGCTCTTTAAGCAGGGGTTCCTGCGTATATTGGTATAAAAAACCAAAAGCCCCCAGAGCCAGCCCTTCTACCATAATCTGCATACCTAAAAACTTGATATCCCAACGCGAATCAGTCATCAACGCATCGATGATGACAAACAGGTTGTCATTGACCTGATACATTTTTCCAACTTTTTCGCTGAGATAGCGATGGAAGACTTCAACATGACGAGCTTCATCCATCACCTGAGTGGCACCATAGTATTTGCCATCCATAAAGGGCACGGCTTCAGTAACCTGTGCTGAGGCCATCAGAGCGCCCTGTTCACCATGTAAAAACTGCGACAACATCCAGCCTGCCATGGAGTGCACCATACGCATGCGGTCAGGTCCATTAAGATGTATGCCCACAGACCGTGCTGCATCCAGATCGAGAAGATCCAAAGGCGCCAGGGGAAGCTCAGGATTCAACGGATCCACGGAGGTCGACCAGGGCAAGTTGCTACCATTCCACTGAGCCTGCTTGGCTCGCTCATACAAAGCCTGCATTTCAGGTTGGTCGTGGTCATAACTCCAGTTAAAATGAGCATCATGCGATGCCGGCATATCAGTACGTATGTGCCGCTTTCCAGACTTGAGTATCAATCCCCGCACCGCCGAGGGGGCCATGGATCCCATGACGCGAGGGTTGCGCATCTCTGAGAATATCTCTGCCGTTTCAAGCCAAGGATCGAGGCGCTCATTAACAGCATGGGGCAACTTCTGACGCAAGGTATTAAAATCGACCATTATGGTATCCTCTTTCTGGTACACGCCTAAAGATTTATGATCGTGGTGTATCAACGACCACATGCAATGCAGTGCGCGGCTTTGCCTGACAGGCCAAGGTGTAGCCTTGAGCTATTTCTTCAGGCAATAACCCGTTGGGCTCGGGCATACTCACCTGACCTTCCATTATTTTGACCCGACAACGCCCACAACCTCCCAGGGTACAAGAAAAAGGCATGGCCGCTCCAAGACGCAAACCCGCATCCAGTAACGTCTCGCCAGGAACCACCTCACCCTGCCACTCCTGATCAGCCATACTTACCTTCAGAGGCTGTATCTGATCAGAACCTGTAACACTGGACTCAGCAGCCAAGGTAAATCTTTCCAGATGGATAGCCTGAGCTGGCACATGGCGCTGCAGCATGACTTCCTGGGAGGCCTGCATCATGGGCAAGGGTCCGCACAAATAAACCTCATGCGATGACCAGTTAATCTCGCCCAACGCATCCAGAACCGTTGTGAGATTTTTATGATTAAGTTTGCCACGCGCTCCTACCCACGTACGTGCTGGTTTATCGAGCACCAAACGCACCAGCAAACGCTGCGGATACTGCGCTTGCAAGGATTCAAGCGCTGATCGAAAAATGACAGAAGACAGGTTACGGTTACCATAAATCAGCGTGATTTTGCTGTCAGTCTCCTGCGCCAGGATGGTACGTATCATCGACATGATCGGGGTAATTCCGCTGCCACCTGCAATCATCAACCGATGGAGAGGTGCCTGTCGTTGCGGCGCTAAGGTAAAGTTACCGGATGGCCCGCGTACGCGCAGCACATCACCTTCTTTGATATGATCATGCACCCAGTTTGACACTACTCCACCTGGCACACGCTTGATGGTTATACCTAGGTTTGTGCTCTCTTGCGCTGACGTACAAATGGAGTAAGCGCGGCGGTACTCAATCCCGTCGATGCTCAGTAACAAGGTCATAAACATACCAGGAAGAAAGTGCATTGGCTTCCCCTCCGGATGCTGTAAGACCATCGTTATGGCATCAGCTGTTTCATATTGTATTGCTACAACATTCATCCTGTAGGCATCCGTAGAGAAAACCTCATTTTTCTCAAGTTTAAATATCCTGACCCCTGACTGAGGAACTCGAACCTCTGATAAATCAACGATCAATCGTTTAATACGACGCCATAGCGACATCAACATGTGCTCCCTTGATTTGGCCATTTGACCAAATCATCCTATTTGGTCAAATGGCCAAATGTCAAGACTCTACTGATCATTATGTCCAACAAAGTAATCGGTCTACCGTAAAATCTATCTACGCTCATGACTGCCCCTAAACCCATTAGGGGACCAAGGACAGGTGAGCAGGAGCAGCTAAGTTGATGGTCCTGTTTTTACGACTAAACCTCCCCATGTCTACCACTGAAAAGATTGTGGTCTACGGAAAGCGAGGGGATTCTCGCGGTCGTGGGGTTGATAATGGTTTGCTGGCATACAGGGGTGGATGAGCAATACGCTCACTGCTGATTTTGCGGTGAGTGTCTGGTTTATAGTATTTCAGAAGGGTTCAGTGGCCGTGTCTGCCTCTGATTTCTATGGACTCATCTGGTAGTGACCATAGTCTTCGTAGTTATGCTGAATCTGGTCGCCATCCAGCACACACCTTAGTTTCCTTATAACCACCACCTACCAAATACTTCCCATCAGGCGAGACCGCCCGACTGCTGGCTTGACCTTTGACTTCCTGAAAACTGGCGACGACTCCTGCCACTTCACGAAGCACAAAAAAAGTCTTGGCAGACTCCACAGTGGACAATATTGGGCACTGGCTGGTGGACAGCATTGGATGCAGTTTGACAACCGGTTAGCCTCTTGTGTAGGGAAGCAGACATTTTTGCACGATGGCCATTGCCTGCCACTATGTTTTACGCGAATGGGCGCATTTATTAAGCCGGCAATTCAGATCGCCGGCTTAATTGCAGTCACTGAATGGGGTATCGCCAGAATGACCGGGAAACAAGCAGGCTCATCGATGTCAGAAAGAAAGATGATATCGTTTATTAGCGACACCATTATTGACGCAAAGGGTACCCCCCAAGCAAAAGGACACTCTACGAGCGTGAATGCTTACATTGTGGCACGTCGTTTGCTAATTAACCTGCGATTCAGACAAAGAACGTAGGTTTAACAACAAACACCCAGGAGATTACCGTGGCGAACATCACTTTTTCCTCTCCCCGCATGGCCAAAGATGTGACGGTTTATGCCGTTGCCGGCGATCGTGGAACCATTCTGGCCGTAGCCAAGCAACACAAGATTCCTATTCCCTTTGACTGCCAGGATGGTGACTGCGCATCCTGTCTGGTAGAAGTCAGCCACCTCAATGCCAAAACCAAATACAGCAAATACGGCATCGCGCTGACCGAAAAGGAAAAGGAAGTTCTTAAACAGCTCCATAAGATTACCAAGGAAGAGATCTACGAAGCCGAAGTCAACGACATGCCGCCACGTTACCGGCTGGCCTGTCAGTGCTTCGTGCGCAACGAGGATATTCTGGTGCGCTTTGAGGGGGACGAAACCCTGCCCGTCCAGACCCCGCACATCACGCATGCCGCCAAGCACTTCACCGGTGGTATCGAAATTGGCTCGGTCCAGGAGTTTCTGGGCTATGCGGTCAAGGTCGAAGAGGATGCGGCGATTCATTTCGATGGCCTTGCCGAAAAGATGGCCGAATGCGGCAACGTGGAAGTCACGAAGCTGTTTAGGCAGCTAGCCGCCTTCTCGCGACTCCATCTGGCAGAGGCCAAGGCTCAGGCCGGCACACTGGCACCCGATCTTGTACTTCCTCCCGATTATGTATGGCCCGAGCAGGTAAGTCCCGAACGCACCTCGCTGATGGCTGGCGATCCGACCCTTACTCGGCTCGATGCCCTCAAGGCGGCACTGCAGGGCGAAAAGCGCGGCTATGCATTCTATCTCACCGTGGTAGCCAAGAGCAGGGTTCCCGAAATCAAGAACTTGGCCAAGGTGTTTGTCCGCGAGGAGGTCGAGCATGTGAAGATTCTGGAAGCCTGGATCACGCGCGAGGAATG
>JABEVH010000040.1 GCA_013043915.1 Pseudomonadales bacterium | reverse complement strand
GGATAGTCAACTCCGTACGCCATCCACGGCACAGGTGTTGAAACAGCCTGGACGATGTTTGTTGGTCGGTGTTGAGGGGAGTCAACGGCATGATGGAACCGATGTTTGCCGGTTGGCCGGTGACAGACCGCAGCCTGAAGCAGTGTTACGTCTGCTGGCCCAGGAAGGTATCAATGAAGTTTTGGTGGAAGCTGGTGCTGGCTTGGCGGGAAGCTTTATGCGTTCTGGATGTGTGGATGAATTGGTTCTGTATCTGGCTCCTACCTTGCTGGGAAATCAGTCACGTCCATTGATGGAACTGCCTATTTTTGCCATGGCTGATCAATTGCGGCTACGTCTGAAGGAACAACGCGCTGTTGGTGATGATTGGCGACTTATCCTG
Organism: Pseudomonadales bacterium; assembly: GCA_013043915.1. Classification (GTDB taxonomy): domain Bacteria; phylum Pseudomonadota; class Gammaproteobacteria; order Pseudomonadales; family Moraxellaceae; genus JABEVH01. The sequence goes on along the minus strand of JABEVH010000040.1, from coordinate 8,260 downwards.
GAGCGGACCTGATGTTTACCGGAATTATCGAGGCCGTGGGCACTGTGCGTAGTCTGGAACAGCGTTCTGGTGATTTAAGACTGGTCATTGATGCAGGCCAACTGGACATGAATGATGTCAAACGAGGTGATTCCATCGCCACCCAAGGTGTGTGTCTTACCGTCGTGGATTTGCCTGCAGGGGGATTTGCAGCAGATGTTTCGCTCGAAACAGTAAGTCACTCTACCTTGGCAAACTGGCATGTAGGTCAGCTCGTTAATCTGGAAAAAGCTATGTTACCGACCACACGATTTGGCGGGCACATGGTCAGTGGCCATGTCGATGGCGTGGGAGAAATTATCGCCTGTGGGCAGCAAGCGCGTGCTTTGACCTATCAGGTTCGGGCGCCGGCAAATCTGCTTCACTATATTGCTCTGAAAGGTTCCATGGCTGTTGATGGCATCAGTTTGACCGTCAACGGTTTGCGGGGGAACGGCTTTGATTTGACGGTAGTGCCTCATACCGTACAACAAACTGCGCTGAGGACCTGGCGTACGGGAGCCCAGGTCAATCTGGAAGTTGATCTCATCGCCCGGTATCTGGAGAGATTAATGCAGCCTGAGGTCAAGGACGCCCCGGGTCGGCTTGACCAGGCATTTTTGGCAAAACACGGCTACCTTAATCGTTCGTAAATCCTCTGGGGTGTGTGCCTTGCACCCTGGTGAGGCATCGGTGACAATGACTGACGTTTAGCCCGTAGGCTTTAAGCGTTTGAGGGTTGAGCATGGCATTAAGCAATGTAGTGGACTTAATTGATGATTTGCGCCAGGGGCGCATGATTATCCTCATGGATGATGAAGACCGTGAGAATGAGGGTGACCTCGTCATGGCAGCTGAGCATGTACGGCCAGAAGATATCAATTTCATGGCGACACATGCGCGTGGATTGATTTGTTTGACTCTGACACGGGAGCGCTGCCAGCAGCTGAACCTGCCGCTGATGGTCGACAACAACGGGTCCAGTCATGGTACCAATTTTACGTTATCCATTGAGGCTGCAGAAGGCGTGACTACGGGTATTTCGGCCGCCGACAGGGCGCGTACCGTTCAAGTCGCGGTGGCTAGGCATGCGGTTACTCGGGATATCGTGATGCCAGGGCATGTATTTCCTCTGATGGCTCAACCGGGAGGTGTGTTGGTACGAGCAGGGCATACCGAGGCCGGGTGTGATCTGGCTGGTTTAGCTGGTTTGGAGCCAGCGGCTGTCATCGTCGAGATCATGAATGAAGATGGTAGTATGGCCCGCCGTGGCGATCTGGAGGTTTTTGCTCAGCGACATGAGTTGCGGATAGGAACGATTGCGGATCTCATTCATTACCGTATGGTGCATGAGCAGACGGTCATGCTGCAGGGGGAGCAACTCTTAACAACGAGTTGGGGGGTTTTCCGTGCGCTACGTTTTGCCGATGTTGCCGGAGGTGAACAGCATCTGGCCCTGGTGCATGGTGATCTGGCCGTGGGATTGCCTACGGTACGTGTTCATGCGGTTAATCCTTTGCGAGATCTGTTGCACGTACAGGGAACGGGAAGGCAGGGCTGGGACCTACAGAGTGCCTTAGCTGAGATCGTGCGCTCGCCATGCGGTGTGATGGTATTGCTAGGGCAGGACTATCATTCACGCGATCTATTTGATCAGATGCAACTGTTGCAATCGGCATCTGCTAAACCTGCTCAGAGTTCAGTGGCTTACCGTAGCATTGGAACTGGATCGCAAATTCTTCATGTTTTAGGTATTTCGCGTATGCGATTGCTCAGTTCTCCGATGCGATTTAACGCCTTGTCTGGTTTTGGTTTGGAAATTGTTGAATACGTGGCTTCTCCTCAGGGTAGCTAATTTTCAGTGTAGTGGGGTAAGAACATGCAAGATATACATGTCATCGAAGGCGATTTTGTCGGTGTCGCCGAGGCGCGATATGCCTTGGTGGTAGGGCGTTTCAACAGCTTCGTGGTGGAGTCTTTGGTGGCTGGCGCGCTGGATACCCTAAAAAGGCATGGTGTGCCTGAGTCTTCTATCACCTTGGCACGTTGTCCGGGGGCCTGGGAGCTGCCTTTGTTGGCTCGCAAGATGGTGGCTACGGGACGATTTGATGCGGTCATCGCTTTAGGTGCCGTAATTCGTGGGGGTACGCCGCATTTTGATTATGTCGCCGGTGAATGTGCCAAAGGGCTAGGTGTGGTTCAACTGGAATCATCGGTGCCGGTTATTTTCGGCGTTTTAACCACTGACTCCATAGAACAGGCAATAGAGCGTTCTGGTACCAAAGCAGGCAATAAAGGCAATGATGCTGCCTTAGCTGCTATGGAAATGGTATCGCTGCTCAAGCAGGTCAGTTGATATGGCGCAAGATCGTGATTTCAAACCATCAGCTCGGCGTCGAGCGCGACGATTTGTCATGCAGGGTTTGTATGAACATTTGATCAGTGGTAATCCTGCACATGAGATCGAGGCGAGGTGCAGGGCTGATAATGATTTGCGTAAAACGGATGTTGATTACCTGCATGAGCTCTTGGTAGGTTGTGTTCGTGAGCGTGAACATTTGGAATCACTGCTACGGGGTTGCCTAGATAGGGATATGGAACAGCTGACACCGGTTGAACGCAGTATTCTGAGTATCGGGGCTTATGAACTCGCCTATCGTGTTGATATTCCTTATCAGGTGGTGATCAACGAAGCTGTCGACTTAGCCAAAGATTTTGGCGCGACTGATGGGCATCGCTATGTCAACGGTGTTCTGGATCGTCTAGCCAAGCAGTTGCGGCCGCATGAGCAAGCTGGGTGAATTTGAGCTGATACAGCGCTACTTCATGCGCGTGATCCAGGATAGCAATATTCTACTGGGGATCGGCGATGATGCCGCAGCCCTGAAAGTTCCTAGGGGAGAGGTTTTGCTGACTTGCACGGATACGCTGGTCGCCGGCAGACATTTTCCTGAAATAACGACAGCCTATGATATAGGCTGGAAGTCACTGGCAGTGAACTTGTCTGATATTGCTGCCATGGGGGGTATGGCTCGTTGGGCTACCCTGGCCTTGACATTACCGGTTGCTGACCCCACATGGCTAGAAGGGTTTGCCAAGGGTTTTTTTGCTTTGGCGCAGCAGTACGGAGTGTCGCTGGTAGGGGGAGATACCACATGCGGACCGCTCAGTATAACCGTGAATTTGCTGGGCACGACGCAGGCATCAGGTATATTAAGAAGGGATGGAGCACGATCAGGTGATGCTGTTTATGTCAGTGGCTATCCGGGTGAGGCAGCCTGGGTCCTTGAGCGTATACTACGCGATGAACCGGTGGGGGAGCTGCGCTGTCGGTTGGACAGGCCTGAACCACGCATGAGTTTGGGGCGTTATTTGCGGGGGCGAGCATCTGCTGCCATTGATATTTCGGATGGTCTGGTGCAAGACCTTGATCATATACTGCGAGCATCTGGTGTGGGGGCAACGCTTGATGTCGCCCGCTTGCCCCAGCGAGGAGCTGACATAGCTCAGCCCAGCTTGCAACATAAACTGGCTGGCGGTGATGACTACGAGCTTTTGTTCACGCTTCCATCAGGGCAGCAGATTCATGACTGGGAACAAGAACCTGTATTGACCTGCATAGGTCATATTGATGCTGAACCAGGTCAGCGATGGCTAGGACTGCCTCATTCAGAGTTTATTGGTTTAAGAGGGTATCAACACTTTTGAATATACGTATCCCTCCGGGATTTGACAGGCACAACCCTTCCCACTGGCTGGCTTTTGGCCTTGGCTCCGGATTTTCTCCCTATGCTCCTGGCACCATGGGGTCTTTGCTGGGCGTTGTGTTATTTGCTCCGCTGAGTCTATTGCCCTGGCTGAGTTATTTAGCATGGCTGTTGTTCAGCGTAATGTTGGGTATTTACGTTTGTGAAGAAACCAGCCGTGATCTTGGCGTGCATGACCATCCCGGTATCGTGTTTGATGAGTTTGTAGGGCAGTGGCTGGCATTGTTGCCCCTGGTTCTGACAGGTCATCATGGTCTTCTGCCGCTGGTGGCAGGTTTTATTCTGTTCAGATTTTTCGACATTCTCAAGCCCTGGCCCATTCGGTGGATGGATAAGCATATCGGAGGTGGAGTGGGCATCATGATGGATGACGTGGCGGCGGGCTTGCTTGCAGCAGCGGGGGTTATGCTCCTCCTCATTCGTGGGTATTACTAATATGGAGTCTGTTATGCCTGTTGAGTATATTGCACACAGTAGTTTGCCCACCCGCTACGGAGTTTTTGAAATTCATGCATTCCAGGATAAGGTGTCTGGCAAGGAGCATGTGGCTTTGGTGATGGGGGATGTGGCTTGTGGTGAGCCCGTATTAACGCGTGTACATTCTGAGTGCCTGACCGGAGATGCTTTTGGTAGTCAGCGTTGTGATTGTGGGCCACAACTTGATATGGCCATGCAACTTGTCGCTAGAGAAGGCCGAGGGGTTATTCTCTACCTTCGTCAGGAAGGGCGAGGCATAGGCCTGGTTAATAAGATACGTGCCTACGCCTTGCAGGATCAGGGGGCAGATACGGTAGAAGCCAATGAGCAGCTGGGTTTTGCTCCTGATTTAAGGGAGTACTCCATGTGCGAAAAAATGTTGCGTACTCTTAAAGTGCGCAACATCAAATTGATGACCAACAATCCCCTTAAGGTGGATGCCCTCAAGGCACATGGACTAGAAGTGTCAGAGCGGGTACCTCTGCAGACCGGGGCTAATCCGCACAATCGCGGCTATTTGCAGACCAAGCATGACAAAATGGGGCATATGCTGGAAGGCTATGACCCGGAAAGGAGCTGAATCCTCGCTGTAATCGCCTTATGTAGGCTGTTTTTGTCGATGCCAGCATCCTCATGCATCTCTGCAGGGCTGGCATGTTGAATAAATCGGTCGGGCACGCCTAGCATCAGAACGGATGCTTGCAGGGCATGCTGATGAAGTAGCTCGGCAACGGCACTGCCGGCACCGCCGGCAATCTGATGCTCTTCCAGGGTGACCAGCAGTTGATGTTGTCGTGCCAACTCTAGGGTTAGCTCGATATCCAGTGGTTTGACAAAGCGCATATCCACCACGGTGGCATCCCACTCCTCTGCAAGTTCTAGCGCTATATGCAGCAAGGGGCCAAAGGCCAGCAGTGCGACCTGTTGGTTCTGTCCTTGTCGGCGAATATGAGCCCTGCCTATGGGAAGAACTTGTAGATCCGTGTCGAGAGGGACGCCGCAACCCGTGCCGCGAGGATAGCGTACGGCAGCAGGACCGCGATATTCGTAAGCAGTAGTGAGCATACGGCGGCATTCGGATTCATCGGAGGGTGTCATAATGACGATGTTGGGTAGCGTACGCATAAAAGCGATATCGAAAATACCGGAATGGGTCGGTCCATCTTCCCCAACAAGACCTGCCCGATCGATGCCAAAAGTAACATCAAGGTTTTGCAGGACGATATCATGTATCAGCTGATCGTAACCGCGTTGTAAAAATGTCGAATAAATGGCTACCACAGGTTTGTCACCTTCGCAGGCCAAACCTGCTGCCAGGGTCAGGGCGTGTTGTTCGGCAATGGCCACATCAAAGTATCTATCGGGAAATTCCCGGGCAAATCTTTGCATCCCAGACCCTTCACACATGGCAGGGGTAATACCAACCAAACGGCTATCAGCGCGTGCTGTATCGCATAGCCAGTTACCAAATATATCGGAATAGCGCGGTGGTTTGATGGCCTGAACTTGTGGGCTGCGTTCTTGTGCTGGGGCAATTTTGGTGATGGCATGATAACCAATCGGGTCAGCTTCAGCGGGCTGAAAGCCTTTGCCCTTGGTGGTATAAACATGCAGGAGTTGTGGTCCCGGGGCATCGCGCAGGTTGCTGATCGTGGCAATCAGGTCCTCAAGGTTATGTCCATCAATAGGGCCAACATAGTTAAACCCTAAGCTTTCAAACAGGGTTCCTGGAGCGTGTAGCATATGCTTCATGCTTTCTTCAGTACGTCGGGCAAAATCGAGGGTGGAGGGCATGGTGGAGAGTACGCGTTTGCCGCCTTCACGCAGGGCAATATAGGTCTGGCTGGACCAGATTCTGGCCAGATAGTTGGATAAACCACCCACATTGCGCGAGATCGACATGTCATTGTCATTTAGGATGACCAGCATGTCAGCACCCAAATGACCGGCATGTCCCATCGCTTCAAAAGCCATGCCGGCTGTCATGGCGCCATCGCCAATGATGGCACAGATGCGTCGAGTGCTATCTCGCCGACGGCTAGCCATGGCCATCCCCAGCGCAGCTGAAATCGAGGTTGACGAATGCCCTACACCAAAGGTATCAAACTCGGATTCTTCACGCGAAGGGAAGGCAGCCAAGCCATGGCGTTGCCGCATGCTAAGCATAGCCTCACGGCGACCCGTAAGAATTTTATGGGGATAAGTCTGGTGTCCCACGTCCCAGACCAGGCGATCAACCGGTGTGTTATAGCAATAATGCAGGGCTAAGGTGAGCTCTACTACACCTAAGCCTGCTCCAAAATGTCCCCCCGTTTGGCTGACACACCAAAGCAAATAGGCGCGTAGCTCTTCGGCTAGCTCAGGTAGTGCCTCGGGCGGCAATTGTCGCAGTTGCTCTGGACGATTAATCTCGTTCAGGAGGGGGGTGTCGGGGCGTATTGATGGCAAAGAAATCAACATCCGGTCATACCTGAGGATGGATGAAAGGCACGATTATAACCGTATCTAGCTGTCGCGGGAGATCAGATAATCAGTTAGCTGCAACAACATTTTCGTGTCTGCCTCCAGGGTAAGCAACTCAGCCAGAGCCTGAGCATGCAGATGGTGGCTGAGCTGCTGAGCTGACGCCAGTCCCAGGATGGAAGGATAAGTAGCCTTGCCCATGCGTTCATCAGATCCAACACTTTTGCCAAGAATTTGCGCATTTCCAATCACGTCGAGGACATCATCTTGAACTTGAAAGGCCAAGCCCAAAAGAGAGCCGAAGCGCCGCAAGCCATCAAGTGAGGGCAGGTCAGTCACACCGGCTGCGAGTGCACCCATTTCAAGGCTGGCCCTGATCAAAGCTCCGGTTTTTAAGCGATGGATGGACTCAAGGTGTTCAAGGGTGATGGGGGCTCTTTCCGCATCGAGATCCAGGGACTGTCCTGCCGCCATGTCACGAGCAGCTGAGGCCAGAACATCCATAGTGGTCACTCGCAAACTAACTTCTAGAGGAGCCAGCGCTAGGGCATGAAACGCCATAGCTTGCAAGGTGTCGCCAGCAAGGAGAGCCAGAGCTTCATTGAACTGGCGATGGCACGTGGGTTGACCTCGGCGAAAATCGTCGTCATCCATGCAGGGCAGGTCATCATGGACCAGAGAGTAGCAATGGATCAGCTCAATAGCCAGTGCTGACATATTGGCGTGCTGCCAATGCCCACCAAAAGCCAGGCAGCTTGCATAGCATAAGGCTGGACGAATGCGCTTGCCTTCATTGAGGACACTGTAGCGTACAGCATGATCTAGATTAGATGCAGCTAAGTTTTGTGCGGTGATAAACGAATCAGCCTGTTTGTGTACAGAATCACGTACCTGTCGCAAGAAAGGTTCAAGTTCAGTGGGTGTCATCCAGTGGCTCCTGGCTTACGATGCCTTCAGGAGTCTCGAGCAAGACCCTGACGCGTTGTTCTGCCTGGTCCAGTTGTTGCTGGCAGGATCGGGTAAGTGCAATGCCGCGCTCAAATGCACTCAGTGCATGCTCCAGACTGGCCTCTCCGTTCTCCAGCATGCGAACGATGGTTTCAAGCTCTGTCATGGATGCTTCAAAAGTAGCCAAGGATGGAGCTTCTCCAGGCTGAGTGGTATTAATACCCATGCTTACGGACTCCTCTCGTATGCTTAAGTAAATCAAGGTTTATCAAAGAGCAGCTCCTTTAGCCTGGCTTTCTCATTCTGGTCGGCCTGAGTTTGTTGCTTGAGCGTGGACGCATGACAATCAATGTGATTGATTCGCTCCAAATTGATCTCTCCATCAGCATTGGCTTGGGCATAGCGAGCACAATCCTCTTCTGCTGAAACTGCATGAACGGTTTTTTGGAAGGTGTCCCATTGTTGGCTCAGGGTTTGCTGTTGTGCTAAGCAGCTAGCGGCATCCTTACATATCTTAATAAAAATTTGTCCTTGAAAGGGGGGTTGTGCTGAGGCGTGCATCAGCTTTTGCTGTAATAGATCAAGGT
>JABEVH010000039.1 GCA_013043915.1 Pseudomonadales bacterium | reverse complement strand
GTCAAGGAAATAGCACGAGCCCGAACTTTTGGATTCATGAAAGACATTGAATACCTGCGTTCGCGTAATCTGGCTTTGGGGGGCAGCGTGGATAATGCCATTGTGGTGAGCGATGAAGGTATCGTCAATGCAGAAGGCTTACGCTATGAAGATGAATTCGTGCGCCACAAAATGCTGGATGCTATCGGTGATCTTTATTTGTTAGGTTATCCCCTGCTGGGACATTTTCGGGGATTCAAATCGGGTCATGCCCTGAACAATGCCTTAGTCAGAGAGCTGATTCATCATCCAGAGTGCTGGGAAATGGTAACATTTTCTCATGCTGCTGAAGCAGGCATACGCTACGTAGAGGCAGAATCTCTGGAACAAGCAGCCTGAAGGCAAGTACTTCCTGATGGGGCGATGCCACTTAGGTAGGTGTACGACTTGCCATTTTTCGTAATATTAAGCTAATCTCAGGATCAGTCATGCACTCGGCTGCTTCCAGCAACAGTGTTTTGCTGGCTAGAGACAGTGTTTGGGGCGAGGTACGTCGGCGATGTTGGTTGGTCATATGCTGATGACGTACTGATATTTTCCATTGCTGCAGGTCTGAAAATTGTGGAAGCTCGCGCAGTTTTGCCTGATAAGATTTGGCAAGATAACGAAGTTGACTGATGATCGTAGCGTTTTCGCAAAGCAGAAACAGGGTGCCTTGGCGAAAACTGCTCACCTCAACGTGGTCAGCATAGCGGGGGTCGAGCAAGGTGCGCAGTGTTTGCGTCAGCGACTGTAAACGAGCCAGCTCGCTCACCATGCTGTCCAGTGCGGAGGCATGTAGCCAGTGATCCAAGGATTGAGGTTGGGAAGCATTCATGGTCGTAAGTCTCAGACTGCGGTCTTAAGTATACGATGAGTAGTGAAACAGGTATGAATATCATTTTTATACATAGGCGCTTGCGCAAGCCAGTTACCCTGCAATTGCAGGGGCGTGCATGGTGGCTGCTTATGCTCCCTATGCTGGTGTTACCCATGATGGGTGGAGCAGTGGCATATGGGATGTTGCGTCATGAAGTGGCTGTGCATCCTGCTACAACAGCGATGGCTAGCAATAATGATGCAGCTAATCAGTTGCGTGCCATGAGTCAGCGTATGGCTGAGTTGCAGGCGCATATCACGCGGCTTGATGCTTTGGGTCAACATCTGGCTGAAAGCAATAATCTTAAGAGCAAAGAGTTTGATTTTCAGAAAAAACCCATGGGTGGGGAAGAAACACCTACGCTGACGGCGATATCCAGCCAGACAGCCCTACAAATGCGGTTGCAGACTTTGCGTACTGAGGTGGATGATCGTGAAGCTCAGCTTACGGCATTAGATAGTGTGTTACAGGGTAGACAGCATACCCCTCAGGTATTACTGAGCAACTCGCCCTTGCGGGGAGGTGAAGAGACGTCACCATTCGGCTACCGGGTTGATCCCATCAATGGGCGAGTAAGTTTTCACCCAGGTATAGATTTTGCCGGACCAGAAGGAAGCGGTATTTATGCCACCGCCAGTGGAGTGGTGAGCTGGGCAGGTCCACGCAACGGCTATGGCAACATGGTGGAAATCAATCACGGTAATGGCTTGTATACGCACTATGCCCATTGCAGTAACGTTACGGTTCATCAGGGTGATGTCGTGAGCACAGGCCAACTGATTGCTCATATGGGAAGCACAGGTCGTTCCACAGGCCCACATCTGCATTATGAAGTCCTGGAAAATGGTGTTCCGGTTAATCCGGCCACTTTCCTCGCACTTAATCACTAGCGGTTTATCCCTTTCAGCAAAAGAAGTAGAATGTTGACCACTTTGAGGCGGATACTTCCGCCTCGGTCTTTTTTTCCAGTTAGTTGAGTGTCGACATGTTGGGACAGCTGCTCAGTAGCATCTTCGGGACAAAAAACGAGCGAGAAATTCGCCGCATGCATAGCATCGTTGAAAAGGTGAATGCCCTTGAAGCGGATATGCAGAAACTAACCGATAGTCAATTGCGCGAACGAACCCAGTTGATGAAGCAGCGCTATGCTGCGGGTGAGACCTTAGACCAGCTGTTGCCTGACGCATTTGCGACATGTCGCGAGGCGGCGCTGCGTGTATTGTCCATGCGCCACTTTGATGTCCAGCTCATCGGGGGTATCACCCTGCACGAGGGGCGAATTGCGGAAATGCGAACGGGTGAGGGAAAAACGCTAACCGCTTCCCTGCCAGCTTACTTAAATGCCTTGTCGGGACAGGGTGTTCATGTTGTGACGGTGAATGAATATCTGGCAGCCCGTGATGCCGCCTGGAATCAGCCGCTGTTTGAGTTCTTAGGGCTGACCGTAGGTGTCGTTAAATCTTTTCAGTCGCCTGAGGATAAACGTCAGGCCTATCGCTGTGACGTCACTTACGGCACTAATAATGAGTTTGGTTTTGATTATCTGCGTGACAATATGGCTTTTCGTGCCGAGGACAAAAATCAGCGTAGTCTGAATTTTGCCATTGTCGATGAAGTTGATTCCATCCTTATCGATGAAGCGCGTACACCTCTGATTATTTCGGGTGCTTCAGAGGACTCTTCGCGCCTCTATGCAGAAGTCAATCACTTGATTCCTAAATTGAAGCGTCAGGAGTCTGAGGAAAATGTTGGCGATTTCAGTGTTGATGAAAAACATCGTACAGTTGAGCTGACCGAAGAAGGACACGAAAAGATTGAGCTCTTGCTAACCCAGGCAGGGTTGCTACAGGAAGGTGATAGCCTCTACTCGGCATCTAACATTGGTCTGTTGCATCATGCACATGCCGCCTTGCGGGCTCATGTTCTTTTTCAGCGTGATGTGCATTACATCGTGCAAAAGCATGAAATTGTCATTGTAGATGAACATACCGGGCGTACGATGCCTGGCCGGCGTTGGTCCGAGGGATTACACCAAGCGGTTGAGGCCAAAGAGGGGCTATCCATACAGGCAGAAAATCAGACCCTGGCGACCACCACGTTCCAGAATTATTTCAGGCAGTACCGCAAACTCTCGGGCATGACCGGTACCGCTGATACTGAAGCGGGTGAATTCCGAGAAATCTATGGCCTTGATGTTGTGGTGATTCCGACTCACCGTCCTATGGTGCGTCGAGATATGGATGACCTGGTCTATCTGAGCCGTGATGAGAAGTTCGAAGCTATCATTGAGGCTATCAAGTCTTACTGTGCGCAGGGTGCGCCGGTCTTGGTGGGTACGACCACCATTGAGACCAGCGAATATCTGTCAGAACAGCTTAAGAAGGCTAATATTCCTCACGCTGTGTTAAATGCCAAGTTTCATGAACAGGAAGCTGAGATCGTTGCCCAGGCCGGTAGGCCGGGGACGGTGACCATTGCCACCAATATGGCAGGTCGCGGTACGGATATTATTCTGGGGGGAAACTGGAAAGCAGAGCTTGCCAAGATTGAGAACCCCTCCCCGGAACAGGAAGCTCAGCTAAAAGCGGCATGGCAGGAAGCGCATCAGCAAGTGCTCGATGCAGGAGGTCTGCATATCATCGGTTCGGAACGTCACGAATCCCGCCGTATCGACAATCAGCTGCGTGGCCGTGCTGGCCGTCAGGGTGATCCTGGGCTGTCAAGATTTTTCCTGTCGCTTGAAGATGACCTGATGCGTATCTTTGCCAGCGATCGAATGAAAAACATGATGCGTAGCTTGGGTATGCAGCAAGGTGAGGCTATTGAACACCGCTATGTATCCCGTGCGATCGAGAATGCGCAGCGCAAGGTAGAGCAGCGTAACTTTGATGTACGAAAAAATCTGCTCAAATATGACGATGTAGCCAATGATCAGCGCTCGGTGATTTACCAGCAGCGTGATGACATCATGGCCTCTGACAGTATCCATGATACGGTGCGTCGTATTCATGATAGCGTAGTTGAAACGGTAATTACCCAGTTCATTCCACTTCATAGTGTCGATGATCAATGGGATATTGACGGGCTGGAAAAGGCATTGCATGCTGATTTCATGCTGGCATTGCCGGTCAGAAGCTGGCTGGATAGCGATCATCAGTTGGATGAGGCGGGATTGCGACGCCGAATCGGTGAAGCCTTGCTCAATGCCTATGAAGAAAAGCGTCAGCAGTTAGGCCTGGAGGTCATGGATCAGCTAGAGAAGCAGTTACTGTTGCAGATTCTGGACAGGCACTGGAAAGAGCATCTGGCTGCCATGGATTATTTGCGTCAGGGTATACATTTGCGCGGCTATGCGCAAAAAAATCCGGAACAGGAATACAAGCGGGAAGCGTTCCAGCTGTTTGAGCAGTTGTTGGAGTCGGTCAAGTTGGAGCTTGTACAAACCCTGCGTCGCATAGAACTGCACTCCCCAGAAGAGTTGGCTGCTATGGATGCTGAACGGGAGCGCCAGGCAGCGGCTATGGCCCTGCATTTTCAGCATCAGCAGGCACCAGCTATCTTGCAAGGTGATGGTGAAGCTCAGGTAGAGCTTCCTGATACGGAAGAACAGGACGCTGCTCGTGTACTTCCCTTCCGTGCAGAGCCCAGGGTTGGTCGCAACGAACCTTGCCCTTGCGGCTCAGGTAAAAAATACAAGCATTGTCATGGCCGTTTGGCCTGAAGGAGTGTCGTGATGGCCGTAGGGTTAGAGCCGCTGCCGGCATTAAAGCCGATTGCAGGTGTGCGTATTGCTGTGGTGGAGGCAGGAGTTCGCTACAAAAACAGGCGTGACCTGGTCCTGTTTGAGTTGGCGGCTTCCAGTGTGACGGCAGCAGTATTTACCCAGAATGCCTTTTGTGCGGCTCCCGTTCATGTGGCTCGCCACCATCTCGACGTGGCTGCGCCGCGCTATTTGCTGATCAATACCGGAAATGCCAATGCCGGTACAGGCCAGGAAGGTTTGGTACATTGCCGTCATACCTGTAATGCTCTGGCTAAACTTGCGGGTGAACCTGAATGGACGGTGCTGCCCTTCAGTACCGGAGTTATAGGCGAAACTTTGCCAGCTCAGCGTATCGTGGATGCTTTGCCGCAAGCGCTGCAGGGATTAAAAGACACGGCATGGAATGAGGCAGCTATAGGTATCATGACCACCGATACCTTGCCCAAGGGAGGGAGTCGTCAGTTTGAGGTGGCGGGTCAGATGTATACGCTGACCGGTATAGCCAAGGGGGCTGGCATGATACGGCCCAATATGGCGACCATGCTCTCCTTTTTGGCGACCGACATGGCTGTGGATAAATCTCTGTTGCAGTCCATTCTGAGCCAGGCTACACAATCCTCGTTTAACCGAATTACCATTGATGGGGATACCTCAACCAACGATGCCTGTGTGCTGGTTGCTACCGGAGCAATCCATGCTACGCCCATCACGGATGCTTCTAGTGAAGAGGCTCAGGCTTTATCAGTTCAGGTGCAGTCATTGATGCTTGAATTAGCACAGATGATTGTGCGTGATGGTGAAGGAGCAACCAAATTTATCACCGTTCATGTGCTTGGTGGGGGTAATACAGAGGAATGCTGCGATGTGGCTTATGCGGTTGCTCATTCGCCTTTGGTCAAAACAGCCTTTTTTGCTTCAGACCCTAATTGGGGACGTATCCTGGCGGCGATAGGTCGTGCTGGCGTGCCTGCTCTTGATGTGAATAAGGTTCAGGTCTGGCTCAATGATCTCAGGATTTGCTGGCTGGGAGCTGCTGATCCTGAGTACCGTGAAGCGTTGGGAGCAGAGGTTATGAAAGCCTCAGAGATTACTGTGCGTATTGATTTGGGGAGGGGGGCGTTTGAGGATAGGGTTTACACCTGCGACTTCTCTTATGATTACGTTAAGATCAATGCAGATTATCGTTCCTGAGACAGTGTTGTATGTGGTGGCTGCTGCCATCATGGGGGATGATGGCAGGGTGCTGTTGAGCCAGCGTCACCCGCAAGCGCATCAAGGTGGACTTTGGGAATTTCCTGGAGGCAAGCGCGAGTTGGGAGAGACTGCTGAGCAAGCACTGGCCCGTGAGCTGGATGAAGAACTGGGCTTGCAGCCCGCACAGATGCGACGCTTGATCAGTCTGCGCCATGATTATCCTCAACGCAGCATATTTCTCGACGTATGGCTGGTTACCAAGTATACAGGTCAGCCTGAGGCTCGTGAAGGTCAGCCCTGGCAATGGGTAGAGCGACAGCACTTGGTTGATCTGGACTTCCCTGAAGCCAACTGGCCAGTCATTCATGCACTTAACTTGCCTGACACCTTGGTGATCAGCGCTGATACTCAGGATCTTGAGCTGCCTCAGGGTTGGGAGCGTGGAGTGCAGGCCATGATCCTGCGCCGCCCTGCTCTTAGCAGAAGCGATTATGCCAAGTGGGTAAGGCATTGCCGCGATGCAGCGGGTGACCGGCCTTTATTGGCGCATAATCGTGAAGATTTGGTACAAGATTTGGGTCTGCAAGGTGTACATCTGTCCTCATCACGATTAGCTAGTCTGACGGCACGCCCTTTAAGTCATAAGTTTTGGGTAGGGGCCTCTGCCCACATGAGGGAAGATCTATACAGAATCAAGGATCTTGGGCTTGATTATGCCTTGTTGTCGCCGGTGAAAATAACAGCGAGCCATCCAGGTCAGCCTGCCCTGGGATGGACCGCCTTTGCAGACATGGTACGTGATCTACCCCTGCCCGTTTATGCCTTGGGAGGACTGGGGCCTGAGGATTTGACCGATGCATGGTCCAGTGGAGCGCAAGGCGTGGCCGGTATAAGAGGTTGGCAAGTTAGCTCATCTATTTAGGGGCTGGTGGTGGGTGCCGATGATGAACGCCGAAATAGCCAGGGCAGCGTGGCAGAATGAACCAGTTGTGTGCTATCGAGTATCAAGGGGTCTCCGTCTTCCAAGGTCTTATGTATTCTTGAGGCATTGTTGTCGATGAGAGCTTGCGTGGTAAAAATCGTTTGTTGCAGGGCGGTATTGGTCTGATCCAGATGTTGCAAGGTGATGGTGCTTTGGTTCAGTAGTTGGGGGATTTCCTGCCGCATCAGGTGCTGTGAATCTAGCAAACTCTTGTCAGCATCTACTAAAGTGGAGCGACCATCCTGCTGTAATAAATGATCGACATGATCCAGCAAACGATCTGTGCGAGCGCGGGTTTGGCGTAGTTCAGTGATCAGGATGCGGGATTCAGAAAGTGTCCTGTGGAAGTTTCCTTGCGGCGCATTAATATCCTGGAGCGCCGTATTCAGTTCGTGAATGACGGGCACTACCTGATTACGTACGTCCTCGGCAATGTCGGCTAAGCCGCGTCCTGCCTGAAACTTGATGGAACCATAGGCGGCTAGGGCGGGTAGATCAGGACTTCCTGCTTGCAGGCTGATGATGCTGTCTCCGATTAAGCCTTCCTTTTGTAGTACAGCGATTGAATCAGTACGTATCCAGTGCATATAAGGATTGCCAATCAGCATCACCACATGAACATGCGCTTGGCTGTTCAGCTCCATGCTCTCAACACTGCCCACGGGAAAGCCGGATAGTTTAACCGGCATGCCGACATGCAGGTCAGTGCCGCTATCCGCTTCAAAGGTCACGGCAGTTTTGGGGATAAAGTAGCCCTGTTGTACAGCCAGTGTGTACATGACAATACCAGTCAGCAGCAGCGCAACGCTGAAGAACAGGACTAGCTTCAAACGTAAATGTCCAAAACGGCTATCACCCGCGACAAAGTTCAAGGTGTACCTCCTGAGCCAACGAGAGTTCAACGGGTAGGGTTGCCGTTGGAGGGCATAACACGACTACTCTGCAATGGGAGCGTAGGTCAACCCATAGCGTTTTCAGCATTGGGCTTGAAGACAGGAGCTCCCAAGCCGTGAGCTCAACAAAAAGGAGTTGGGTAGGTTGCAAGTGTATACGCAGCAATGCAACATAGAGGCGTTCCTGCGCAGATAGGCTGCTGACAGATAGACTAACATGCATGAAGGCGAGCCGACGCCCCCGAGCATGAAAGCCTTGGCGTAGCAGAGGCTGCTGCATCATGACGTCTTTAGCGTTATCTTAAAGGT
>JABEVH010000038.1 GCA_013043915.1 Pseudomonadales bacterium | reverse complement strand
GGCTTCCAGGGTTGCCGATGCATAAAGCTCCAGATTACGTAAAGCAACCCCCGGAACCCCAAATTTAAAACGTATCATTTCACCCTGCTCAGTAATCCTGATACGCCCACGAACTGTTCCCGGAGGTTGCGACAGCAAGGCTTGATGCGCAGGAGCTCCTCCCCGACTGACTGAACCTCCCCGACCATGAAAAAAACACAACGTAACACCAGCTTCCTCGGCAATCTGAGCCAGTCGCTCCTGAGCACGGTACTGAGCCCAACTGGCTGCCATAAATCCTGCATCTTTGGCGGAATCGGAGTAGCCTATCATCACCTCCTGTCGGTTCTGTATCAACCGCCGGTAGGGGGGTGAAGCCAGTAGCGTGCGCAAAATCTCTGGGGCATCTTCCAGATCTTGCAGCGTCTCAAATAAAGGAACCACACGCATGGGAGGATTAACCCCCATTTCCTTTTGTAAAAGTTGCACAGCCAGAACATCACTGGCGGCATGTGCCATAGAAATCACATAAGCGCCCAAAGCATCCTGTGGACTACGTGCCAGCATACGAAAGGTATCAAGGGTCTCCACCACATCCGTATCCAGCAAAGGGTGGCCAGCTATCAGGGCTGGCCGGGGTGGCAGCAAAGGCCGCCGACTTTCAAGTTCACGACCCAGAAAACTTAAGCGTTCTTCCTCACTCCACGTAAGGTAGGTCCGCTCCTCTCCCAGATAGGTGGTAATAGCATCCAGCACTCGGGCATGGCGCGTGGACTCCTGACGAATATCAAGCCGCATTAACGGAAGCCCAAAACAGGCAACCCGGCGAATGACGTCTGTCAGTCCCGACCTGGCAATCGCCCCCATGCCACAAGCTATCAAAGACTCATGACAGGCCAATAACGGCTTATATAACTCATCACTATGGGCATAATACTCAACATCAGGCAAGTCACGACCATCCAGTGCAGCAAGAATACGTTCATGGGCACCCTGCAAATGCCTTCTGACCTCTTTGAGGACATCACGGTAAGGCTCAATACTGTCCTCACCAGCAAGTGCTTGCAGCGCTGGCGTACACGACCGCATAGACAGATCCGTGCGTAATACTTCCACATCCCGCAAAAAAAGATCTACCGCCATCCAGCGCGCGAGCAATAACACCCGTTCCGTAACGTCAGCAGTGACATTAGGATTTCCATCACGATCTCCCCCCATCCAGGAAGCAAAACGTAAGGGGGCTGCATGCATATCCAGCGCAGGCATACCCAGTTGGCTCATCCCACGATCCAGTTCTCTCATAAACTGGGGAACCGCTTGCCATAAGGTCTGCTCAATCGCCGTAAATCCCCACCGCGCTTCATCCTCAGGAGTAGGCCGATCATGACGTATTTCATCGGTCTGCCAAATGGAAAGAACATGACAACGCAATAAATCAAGCTCTTCTGCCAATTCAGGCGGTGTCATGCGCTGTTTATCCATGCGCACCAGGCTGTCATGAATATCATCATATTTCTTAATCAAGGTACGGCGACTGACTTCCGTCGGATGTGCCGTAAGCACAAGCTCTATATCCAGACTAGCCACAGCATCACGAATATGCTGGGGAGCGAGGCCCATTGCAGAGAGACGAGAAAACAAATCAGCCAGTGAACCCGGTTGAGGCTGGGCATCTTGTTGCAACTGATGCACACGACGCCGGCGCACACGATGATGTTGTTCCGCAATATTGGCTAATTGCAGAAATGCCGAATAAGCACGGGCTAATACACAAAGATCCTGATCTCCTAAGACGGACAGTTGCTCATGGATACGGTCAATGGCAAGCGACTCATCCTGCACAGCCAGCTTTGCATGCGCCCGGATCTCTTCCACCAGGCTATAAATTCTCTCCCCCTGAGAGGCACGGATTGCCCTACCCAGCAATCCGCCAAGCAGGCGTATATCTTCCCTTAGAGCACTATCAGGATCCTCAAGCATGACGACCTCATCAGAGAACCACCCAATGTTCCAGCTTGGTGCGCAGATCTGCCGGAGAGATGGGCTTGGGCAAATGATCATCCATTCCAGCCTCGTAGCAAGCCAGTATATGGGGCCGGGTAACATGCGCGGTAACCGCCAACATGGGTGTACGTGGTTTTCCCTGCTGTTGCTCCATTTCACGTATACGTCTTGCTGCTTCAAAACCATCACATACGGGCATTTCACAATCCATTAGAATCAGATCGTAGGCATGTTGCGCCGTTTGAATGCGACTACAAGCCTGTTCTCCATCAGCAACGACTTCAGGCTCCATACCTAAGCGACGTAACATACCTACCAAGACCATTTGATTAGTCGGATTATCCTCAGCCACTAGGATTCGCAAAGGCCTGTGACTGGCCAATGTTGATGGCGGGCCCTCTGGAACCACCTGATCACGCAAGAGTATATTAGCCAAGGATTGTCTAAACTCATGCCCCATAACCGGCCTCTCCATGGCTCCAGCAACACCCGCCTGATGCAACAGACCAGGATTGGGTTGCCAGTAAGGCTGCGTCATCACAATCAACTCAGTTAATTGAGTCAGCTGTAACTCAGCCATACGCTGGCGCAACGACAAGCCATTCATGTCCACCAACTGCAGCTCTGTAACTACCAGACCAAATGGATTTCCATCCGCTTCCGCTTGCTTTAGCATACTTAAACATTCTGCACCTGACATGGCCGTATCAATACTCAAATCAGGCAGAGCCGCTTCACGACTCATCAGCTCGAGATATTCCAGATCATAATCAACCAGCAAGAGTCGACAGGCCAAACCAGCAGGCCAATCCACGGGGGGTGACGGTAATAAAGGCACCCCTAATTCTACCCAGAAACTGAATGTGCTCCCCTGATGCAAGTGACTCTCCACACTGATATCGCCGCCCATCAGCTGACAAATTCGGCGGCAAATAGCCAAACCCAAGCCACTACTGCCTTCATGTTTCTGCGGGCGATCTCCCTGTTGAAAGCTGTCAAATATATGTTCAAGCGAAGACTCAGGTATGCCACTCCCTGTATCCTTAACAGCGAATTCGAGCCGGACACCTTGGCTAATGCGCCGGCTGGTCACCATCAAATCGATACGTCCCCGGTCGGTATATTTGACCGCATTGGCCAATAAATTGATCAGAATCTGACGCAACCTAACACTATCCCCCAATACCCTGACTGGGGTTCGCGCAGAAACCGAGCCCAAGAGCCTGAGTCCTTTGCGATACGACCTAACCTTAAACAGGGTTAGCGACTCCACCAACACTCGCATCAGATCAAATTCCTGGACATCCAGGCTCATACGCCCAGATTCCACACGCGAATAGTCAAGAATATCGTTAATAACTGTCAGCAAACCTTCGCCTGATGTCGCAATAGTCGACACGATACGTTGTTGCTCCTGAGAAAGTCCCGAGACACGCAAAAGATCAATCATGCCCAGGACGCCGCTCATGGGGGTTCTTATCTCATGACTCATGGTGGCCAAAAATTCACTTTTAGCTGAATTTTGTGCCTCTGCACGCAAGACTTCACGCGCGGTATCCTGCTGCTTCCGTTGTAACTCTCGCAGACGAACTCCCACGCCTAGCGTGAGCAGCAGTCCTGTAGCTAACAAAGCTAATTTGATGTCATCCACCAAATAACCACGATAGGGCATCCATCCTTCTAGGGCCAAAACCGACCAGCCTCCGACCATAAAAAAAGCAGCCCAGCCTACCATGTAAAAAAACGCGGCACGTTCACCCTGCCGGTAACGCCAGTAGGCAATAACAGGAAAGAGCAACATGTTTAAAATAGCCATTGCCATGATC
>JABEVH010000037.1 GCA_013043915.1 Pseudomonadales bacterium | reverse complement strand
TTGACCATACAGCCAATATTGCCTTCAAGGGCTACGTAATTGAGTTCCCATTCAGCAGCACGACGTTCACGCTCATCCACCTGACTGGGATCATCCATGGCTTTCAGGCGCGGGTGACGATACAAGGCATTGGAGTCGATAACAACTTTGGCATCTAAACAATGCAGATGTCCGGCGCTGGTGATCACCAAGGGATTGATTTCCAGCAGGGCCAGATCCAAGTCGTCAAACATGCGCCCAAGACCTAAGAAAATATTGACGAATTCCTTGACCTGAGTGGCATTCAGACCCAGCTGATAGGCCAGTTCACGGCCCTGAAAAGCCTGAGGACCCAACAGAGGATCTATCGTAGCTTTGAATATCTTCTCAGGAGTTTCAGCGGCAACCTTTTCGATTTCCACACCGCCTTCCGTTGATGCCATAAACACGACTTTACGGCTGGCACGATCGACCACAGCACCCAGATAAAGCTCTTTGGCGATATCGGTCAGTGTTTCAACCAGTATGCTGCTGACAGGCTGACCGGCAGCATCTGTCTGATAGGTCACCAAACGCGTACCAAGCTTGTCACGGGCAAACTTCTCCACTTCATCTAGCGAAGAAACCAGCTTGACGCCTCCAGCCTTGCCTCGGCCCCCGGCATGTACCTGCGCTTTGACCACCCAACGATCACCACCGATCTTAACCGCAGCAGCGCGTGCTTCTTCCGGAGTATGGGCAGCATGGCCCTGGGATACCGGAAGTCCGTACTCAGCAAACAACTGCTTGCCCTGATACTCATGAAGGTTCATGTTATTACCCTTATCAACGTTACGGATGCAGGATCACTGCATCACCAGCTATGTAACAGCGACCCAGGGGTCCCCAGGCCGCCCTCTCGCCCTCTCGCCCTGCTATCTATTTACGTTTGCGCTGCACGGCATGAATTGCCCGTCCATCCGCTGACAAGGCCGCCTCATGGATCACCTCGGACAAGGTAGGATGGGCAAACATCATCAGTTGCAAATCTTCAATACTGGCACCAAATTCCATAGCAATCATGCCCTGATGTACCAGATCACCCGCACTAGGTCCAACGATATGCAAGCCCAGCACACGATCAGTCGTTGCATCAACAACAAACTTGGCCAGCCCCTGCGCATCATTACTGGCCAAGGCCCGCCCATTCACGGCGAAGGCAAAGGTCCCAATCTTGACAGTTAAACCCTGTGCTTGCGCCTGATCTTCACTCAAACCCACCCAGGCCACTTCAGGATGTGTATAAATAACACCGATAATGGTGTCATAATTAACCTGTGAAGCTGTATGCCCGGCGATGATTTCAGCCACCATAACGCCTTCTTCCATCGCCTTGTGCGCCAGCATAGGTCCACGCACCAGATCCCCGATGGCATAAACACCGGGAACCGCTGTCCGGCACTGGCTATCGACATGGATAAAGCGACGTTCATCCAACGCCACACCGCTATCAGCAGCCAACAAGCCGTCGGTATAAGGTCGACGCCCTACCGCCACGATCAAGCGATCAAAGGTTTCCTTTTGCTCACCCTGGTCATCCGTATAAGAGACCTCAACCTGATCACCCTGCACACGGGTGGCAGTCACTCTTGCCTTCAAACGAATATCCAGTCCCTGCTGACCCAGGATTTTCTGCGTCTCCTTCGCAATCTGGCGATCCAGAAAGGGCATAAAATTTTCAAGGGCCTCCAGAACGACCACGTCTGCGCCCAGACGTCGCCATACTGAACCCAATTCCAGCCCGATGACGCCGGAACCGATGACACCTAAGCGCTTAGGCACAGCAGCAAAATCCAAGGCACCGGTCGAGTCAACGATACGCTGGCCATCAATGGCAGCCACCGGAATCTGTACAGGTTCAGAACCAGCTGCCAGGATGACATGCTCAGGTGCATAGGTTTCCGTGCTGCCATCAAGGCCGATGAATTGCACCTGACGGCCAGCCAACAGCTTACCCGTACCCTGTAGCCAGTCGATGCCATTACCCTTAAACAGCTGGGCTATCCCGCCGGTCAACTGCTTGACTACCTGATCCTTGCGCGCAAGCATGGCAGATACGTCCAAGGAGACATCCTTGACACTAATTCCATGCACAGCCAGATGGTCCTTGGTTTCAATATAACGGTAAGATGAGTCCAGCAAGGCTTTGGAGGGTATGCATCCCACGTTCAGGCAAGTACCACCGAGGGCAGGCTGCCCTTCTTTGCCTATCCGCTTTTCGATACACGCCACCTTCAATCCCAACTGTGCAGCGCGGATGGCTGCTTCATAGCCACCCGGTCCACCACCGATCACAACAAGATCATAGGACTTAGACATCTAAACTAGTCTCCAGTTAAGTGCATCAGATTTCCAGAAGCATACGGGTGGGATCCTCCACCATCTCCTTAATAGCCACCAAGAAGCTCACCGCTTCCTTGCCATCGATCAATCTGTGATCATAAGAAAGTGCCAAATACATCATGGGCAGGATCACGACCTGACCATTAACTGCCATGGGACGATCCTGGATTTTATGCATACCGAGAATGGCAGTCTGTGGTGGGTTCAGAATCGGGGTGGACAACAAGGAGCCAAACACCCCTCCGTTGGAAATCGAAAACGTTCCACCGGTCATCTCTTCGATGGTTAATTTACCATCACGGGCCTTTTTACCGTACTCACCCACTTTGGTTTCAATTTCAGCCAGACTCATCGATTCGGTATTGCGCAAGATGGGCACCACCAGTCCTTTATCGGACGACACGGCAACCCCGATATCCTGGTAGCCATGATAGACCACATCCGTACCATCCAGCGAAGCATTAACGCCGGGATAACGACGCAGAGCCTCAACAGCTGCCTTGACAAAAAACGACATAAAACCCAACCGAACACCATGAGTTTTTTCAAACTTCTCAGCGTACTGTTTACGCAACGCCATCACCGGAGCCATATTGACTTCATTGAAGGTGGTCAACATGGCCGTGCTCTGCTTGGCTTCCAGCAGACGTTCGGCAATACGTGCACGTAAGCGCGTCATGGGAACACGGCGTTCAACGCGGTCTCCCAAAGGTAACGGCGCTGAGATCACCTGCGGCGAACTTGCAGGAACGGGTGTTGCTGCAGGTGGAGTGGCCTGAGTGTGCTGAACCACATCCTCCTTGGTCACACGTCCTCCCTTGCCAGAACCGGTGATCTGGGAAGCACCCAGACCTAGCTCAGCCACCAACTTGCGAGTTGCCGGGCCCATAGGAGCGGCTGCCGATGCTGCAGTTTGAACAGTGGCCTTCTCTGGCGCCGCTGCTGGTGCAGAAGCCGTTGCACCTTCTTCGAAAAGGCCCAACAACTCTTGCGACAGCACCGTATCGCCAGCAGCCTTGATAATCTGAGTTATCACGCCATCTGCAGGAGCCATGACTTCCATCACCACTTTGTCGGTCTCAATGTCGACCAGCAGTTCATCACGCTTAACCGCCTCTCCCACCTGCTTATGCCAGGTAGCTATCGTACCGTCTGCGACCGATTCCGGAAAAGCCGGAGCCTTGATTTCAATTGCCATCTATCAATTTCCTTGCGTTGGAGTTGCGCCATCGAGCTGCAATGCCTCATCTACCAGAGCAGCTTGCTGTTTGGCATGAAGATACGGAGAGCCACAGGCAGGAGCTGCCGCTGAAGGCCGCCCCACGTAACCCGTACGCAGATTCTCCTTCCACTGCCGCACGACATGATGAATATGATGCTGGGAACAGTACCAAGCCCCCTGATTCTGCGGCTCTTCCTGGCACCATACGATACTAGTGGCATCCTGATATCGCGCCAATACAGCAGCTAAAGCCTGTTCGGGGAAAGGATAAAGCTGTTCCACACGCACGATAGCCACGTCCGTGCTTTTCAACTCGCGCCGCTTCTCCAGGAGATCATAATAGACCTTGCCCCCACAGAGCACCACGCGTCGTACGTTGACAGGATTCAGATCATCCTGCTCATCCAGCACCGTTTTAAAAGAACCCTGGGCCAAATCATCCAGCTGCGAGACGGCAAGACGATGACGCAACAGACTCTTAGGCGACATGATCACCAAAGGTTTACGTAGCGGGCGTACCGTTTGGCGGCGCAACAAATGAAAAATCTGCGCAGGTGTTGTCGGCGTACAGACCTGCATATTCTGTTCAGCACAAAGCTGAAGATAGCGTTCCAAGCGCGCCGATGAATGCTCAGGCCCCTGCCCTTCAAAACCATGTGGCAACAACAGGGTCAGTCCGCACAAACGCTCCCATTTGGTTTCTCCCGAGGAAATAAACTGATCGATAACAACCTGGGCGCCATTGGCAAAGTCACCAAACTGAGCTTCCCAAACGATCAATGCCTTCGGTGTCGTCGTCGCATAACCGTATTCAAAACCAAGCACAGCTTCTTCTGAAAGCAAGGAATCATAGATTTCAAAAGCAGGTTGCTTGTCATGCACATGCTGCAAGGGTACATAGGCATTCCCCTCGCGCTGGTTATGCAGTACTGCATGCCGATGCGAGAACGTACCACGTCCCACATCCTGCCCGGTTATACGCACAGGAAATCCCTGATCAATCAGGGTAGCGTAAGCCAGGACTTCAGCGGCGCCCCAATTTAATTCCATGGAACCACTGAACATCTTGCTGCGGTCTTCCAAAACTTTTTGGACTTGTTTTTGTAGCACAAATCCCTGAGGCAACACCTCAAGTTTTTTACCCAGCGATTGCAAGGTTTTAATATCAACGCTGGTATCCCAGGCATCGACAACGCTATGACCAATGTAAGGAGTCCAGTCGACAAAAAGACTCTTGTTAGGTTCTCGCACCAATGATTTAACGACATGCTCACCCGCTTCCAGAGCACGGCGGTATTCATCCACCATTCCGTCAGATTCTGCCTGTGAGAGTACGCCTAATTTCACCATGCGTTCGGCAAACAGCTGGCGCGTCGTGGGTAAGCGATTAATCACCTGATACATCAGAGGCTGAGTACCCGTAGGCTCATCAGCTTCATTATGACCACGGCGACGGTAACAGAACATGTCAACCACGACATCCTTACGGAATTCCATACGAAAATCTAGCGCCAACTGGGTAACAAACACCACGGCTTCAGGATCATCACCGTTAACATGAAAAATGGGCGCCTGCACCATTTTGGCGATATCCGTACAATATTCGGTGGACCGGGCATCTTCACGTTCGTGGGTGGTAAAACCTACCTGATTGTTAATGATGATGTGTACCGTTCCCCCCGTACCGTAGCCACGCGTTTCCGACATCTGAAAAGTTTCCATGACCACACCTTGGCCTGCAAACGCAGCATCACCATGCACCAGCAAGGGCAGTACACGGTTACCCTGCGCATCACTGCGGCGATCCTGGCGTGCACGGACTGACCCTTCAACGACGGGTGAAACGATTTCAAGATGAGAGGGATTAAAGGCCATGGCCAAATGCACTTCACCGCCGGCGGTCATGACATTGGATGAGTAGCCCTGATGGTACTTAACATCACCCGAACCGCTGCGAACAACCACCTTGCCTTCAAATTCTTCAAAAAGATCACGCGGGTTTTTACCCAGGGTATTGACCAGGATATTTAAGCGTCCGCGATGGGCCATTCCGATAACAATTTCCTGCGTCCCCATGGAACCTGCACGCTGAATGATCTCATCAACCAGCGGAATCAGACTCTCTCCACCCTCCAGCCCAAAACGCTTGGCACCTGAAAAACGCGAGCCCAAGTATTTTTCAAGACCCTCAGCCGCCGTCAGACGCTCCAGAAGATGCATCCTGGCTTCTCGCGAGTAATTAGGATTGCCACGTACCGACTCGAGTCGCTGCTGTATCCAGCGTTTCTCTGCCGTATCCACAATATGCATGTATTCTGCACCTACGGAACCACAGTAGATGGCGTCCATGGCAGCAATCATCTCACGCAAAGGTGCTTCATTTTTGCCTAGGCAGAGGTTACCTGTCTGGAAGACGGTATCAAGATCAGCCGGAGATAAACCATGATATTGCAATTCAAGATCAGGGACATTCTGACGTTGCATCAATCCCAAAGGATCCAGGTTGGCGCGCTGATGACCGCGGTTTCTATAGCCGGCAATCAGTTGCATCACAGCAACCTGTCGTCGCTCATGTTCCGTGCTGACCGATGACGTTGGCACAGGTTCAGAACGCGTTGAGTTACGCGCCAGATGAATGAACTGTTCCTTCACAACGGCATGAGGCGTATCCTGGCTGATGCCGTTAACCCGGGGCAAGCGCTCAAAATATCCGCGCCAATCCTCCGGCACTTCTCCGGGCGCCACCAAATAATGTTCGTATAATTCTTCTACCCAGCTGGCATTTTCTGCCGATAGCTGGGAAGTCTCCAACAAATTTTGCATCTGGCTCTTTTGCATGAATATCATCCCAACCAGACACCTCGCCCTTATGTCACGATCATGACAACCGACAACGCGCTGGCCAATTTGCCACACACCGCTGGAGTTGGGTAAACCTCAGCGACCTTTACCGAACAGAGAACTTAACTCTGCCAGTTTTTTCGAAGGTTCGATTTCATCCTTCGAACAACGACCATGGAACAACCATAGCCCAAGGGAATCAGGTTACACGCAAGCCGCTTAAATTTTAGGAATTAATGTTTTTTACTTCTTACGTTCCTTGCGCTAATAACATATCTCGAATATGTCCGATAGCCCGTGTAGGGTTTAATCCCTTGGGGCACACGCTCACACAGTTCATGATGCCGCGGCAACGGAACAAGGAGAAAGGATCATCAAGCTGCTCTAGACGTTCAGCCGTTTTGGCATCACGTGTATCTGCCAGAAAACGGTAGGCCTGAAGCAAGGCCGATGGTCCCAAAAACTTGTCAGGATTCCACCAGAATGAAGGACAGCTGGTGGAACAGCATGCACATAAAATGCATTCGTACAGACCGTCAAGTTTCTCGCGATCTTCCGGCGATTGCAGACGCTCCGTGGGCGGAGGCGGAGCATCATTGAGCAGATAGGGTTGAACCTTCTCATACTGCTGATAAAAAAGATTCATATCTACCACGAGGTCACGGATAACCGGCAAACCTGGCAGGGGTCGTATGACAATTTTTTTCGGCAAGTCATTCATGTTCATCAGACAAGCCAGGCCATTTTTGCCGTTGATGTTCATACCATCCGAACCACAAATTCCTTCACGGCAGGAGCGGCGAAAGCTCAGGGTTTCATCGACTTTTTTCAAGGCGATCAACGCATCGAGCAACATGCGCTCATGGCCGGTTAGTGCCAGCTCATAGCGCTGCATGGAAGGGGCCGCATCGGTATCCGGATTATAACGGTAAATCTCAAATATACGCACATCAGTCATGACTGTTCTCTCTGCTCCCGTGGACAAGGACCTCAAAAGGTTCTCTTCTTCGGCGGAATGCTCTCAACCGTCATGGGTGTGAGCTGAACCGGCTTGTAATCCAGACGATTGCTATCCTTAAACCACAGGGTATGTTTCATCCAGTGATCATCATCACGTTCGGGGTGATCATCGTGCGCATGTGCACCACGGCTCTCTTTACGAGCTGCCGCAGAGATCATCGTCGCCTTGGCCACTTCGATGAGATTTTCAACCTCCAAGGCCTCAATACGACCGGTATTAAATATCTTGGATTTGTCGCGCAAATGCACCTGATCAAGACGTTTTTCCAGCTCAAGAACCTGGTTGACACCCTCATCCATCAAAGCCTGGGTACGGAACACCCCGGCATGGGTCTGCATGGTACGACGCAGATCATTAGCTATATCAAGCGCATACTCCCCGCCCTTGCTCTGATCCAAACGGCTCAGGCGCGCCGATGCCATATCCACAGCATCTTTAGGTAGAACCTGATGACTGCTGGGTTCCTTACGTACCGTTTCAACGATATGCTCACCCGCTGCCTTACCAAAAACGATGAGATCGAGCAAAGAATTGGTACCTAAACGATTGGCTCCATGCACGCTGACGCAGGAACACTCACCGATGGCATAAAAACCCTTTACCACAGAAGATGGCCCCACTTGACCCGGCACCACGACTTGACCAAAACGGTTCGTAGGTATGCCCCCCATCTGATAGTGAATAGTTGGCACCACCGGAATAGGCTCACGCGTACAATCTACATTGGCAAATTTCTTGCCGATCTCATAAACCGAAGGCAAACGCTTCATGATGGTCTCAACCCCTAAGTGGGTCAGATCCAGCACAACATAGTCACCATGAGGTCCGCACCCACGCCCTTCCTTGATTTCCTGATCCATGGAGCGCGACACGAAATCACGCGGTGCCAAATCCTTTAGGTTGGGGGCATAACGCTCCATAAAGCGTTCACCCGCCTTGTTACGCAAGATGGCGCCTTCACCACGACAACCTTCGGTCAACAAAACACCTGCACCTGCCACACCTGTGGGATGAAATTGCCAGAATTCCATATCCTGCAGCGGGATACCTGCACGTGAAGCCATCCCCAAGCCGTCACCGGTATTGATATAAGCATTGGTAGAAGCCGCGTAAATACGTCCAGCTCCTCCCGTGGCAAACAGGGTGCATTTAGCCTGAAAAACAGCCATCTCACCGGTTTCAAGATCCAAGCCAACCACACCCAGAACATCACCGGCCTGATTACGAATCAGGTCCAACGCGATCCATTCAACAAAAAACTGGGTTTTATGGCGTAGATTGTTCTGATAAAGGGTGTGCAGCAAAGCATGGCCAGTTCGGTCAGCGGCTGCGCAAGCACGCTGCACCGGAGCTTCACCGTAGTTGCTGGTATGACCACCAAAAGGGCGCTGATAAATAGTGCCATCAGGATTACGGTCAAACGGCATCCCCATGTGTTCTAGCTCATACACCACTTTGGGAGCTTCACGACACATAAACTCAATGGCATCCTGATCACCCAACCAGTCTGAGCCCTTGATCGTGTCATAGAAATGATAATGCCAGTTGTCATCATTCATGTTGCCTAGGGAAGCACCAATGCCCCCCTGCGCTGCCACGGTATGCGAACGGGTTGGAAAAACCTTAGTCAACACAGCGACAGAAAGTCCGGCCTGCGCCAGTTGCAAGGATGCGCGCATGCCTGCACCGCCTCCACCAACAATGACTGCGTCGTAGGTATGTATGCGTAAATTAGCCATGAATGATCAACCCCAGAGGATCTGGATGCCCCAGACCAGATAAACAAAGATCACCAGCGCAAATGCCAACTCCAGAACCAGGCGCACACCCACTGCACGAGGCCCCATATGACGTGTCGTCACATAATCGGTCAGCACCGTCCATAGACCTACCCAGGCATGACTTGCCAAGGCCAGCAAAGACAATAAGCTCAATATTTTCATGGCCGGAGCCATCATCAAACCATGCCAACAGGCATAACTGGGATGACCCGCCCAAATCACGACCATAACGACAAAATAGACGGCCAATATAACAGCGCTCACACGCTGCACTATCCAGTCGGACAAACCCGAACGGCTAAAGCTGGTTGCACTGTTTCTCATAGCACCACCCACACAAAACTACAGCCAATGCCCACCAGAGCTAACACCAACGCCAGAAGGGACAATATCTGGGCAGCCTTCAGGGTTTCACCCACCCCAAGATCAGCCAATAGATGCTTGCAACCCACCATAAAGTGATAAATCAAGCCTGCCAAGGCCAAAAACACCCCCAGGCGTAATAGCGTAAGTTGTTGCCATCCCTGCACAAGCGCGTTAAAAGAAGCTGAAGATGCCAGCGATGCCTGTAAAACATAAAGCAAAAAAGGGATAAGCATAAAAATAACAACACCGGAAATTCGGTGCAAAATGGACACAATGGCTACCGGATTTTTCAAATTGACGGCAATCACCTGTCCAAGATCAAGGTTGACGGGTCTTTTGCTATTCACGACCGAGTTCCTGTATAGGCCCTTTTATACAAGGGCAATCAGCGGGACATTACTGCGAAGGCCCCAGAATGAAAAAACACAATCCCATCACGCTGGTGGCCGCGCACAGTATAAAGGGGCTAGATTAGGATTACAAACTAGCAACATGCCTAGTTTGTTAAAACTTAGCCATGAATTTCCTTGATCATGATGCTAACGCTATCACTCAATTGATCCAGATCAATCAGCGCCAACCCTAACGATTAATTAATGAACAAATGCGCTGTCCTTGGACAATTATGCTGGCAAATACTTGGCGCGTAGCACCTAGCCAACCTATAATCTTTAATCTGCAAGGTTGCCCGTGTTTCAGCATGACTTAGCGAAGATTGTGCTTGGCTGAGTAGTGTCCAAGATCAGAAGCAAGGTCGCAACCCTTCAGGTTTGCACGCATTCAGGCTGTGCAAACACCCTATTTGATCAAGGAGAGTTCCATGTCCGGCAAACAAGCCAAGCTCAGTATTGACCAGCAGACTATCGATTTGCCGGTGTATTCCGGAACCCTGGGGCCAGACGTCATTGACGTCAAAGATGTACTTGCCAAAGGGTATTTCACCTTTGACCCCGGCTTTATGGCGACAGCATCCTGCGAGTCAAAGATCACTTATATTGATGGTGATAAAGGCATACTGTTACATCGTGGCTACCCGATCGAACAGCTGGCTACGCAATCCACCTATGAAGAAGTCTGTTACCTGCTACTGAACGGTGAACTGCCTACCACCCCTCAAATGCAGAGTTTTCGCAGTAGCATCAAGAATCATACGATGGTGCATGAACAGTTGCAGTTTTTCTATCGCGGCTTTCGTCGTGATGCGCACCCGATGGCCGTCATGTGCGGTGTCGTTGGTGCACTCTCAGCGTTCTATCATGACTCTCTGGATATCCGTAATCCTGAGCATCGCCAGGTTTCGGCCATACGTCTGATTGCCAAGATGCCCACCATTGCAGCCATGTGCTATAAATACTCTGAAGGCCAGCCTTTCATGTACCCGCGCAATGACCTGGACTACAGTGCGAATTTTCTGCGCATGATGTTCGGTAACCCCTGCGAGGATTATGAAGTCAACCCCGTATTGGCCCGTGCCATGGACCGTATTTTCATTCTGCATGCCGACCATGAACAGAATGCTTCCACTTCTACGGTCCGTATGGCTGGATCCACAGAAGCTAATCCTTTTGCCTGCATTGCTGCTGGCATCGCTGCCCTGTGGGGACCGTCTCACGGTGGAGCCAACGAAGCCGTCTTGCGCATGCTGGGAGAAATTGGCAGTGTTGACAAGGTGGATGACTTTGTACGCCGCGTCAAGGACAAGAATGACGGCACCAAACTGATGGGTTTTGGTCATCGCGTTTACAAAAACTTTGACCCTCGCGCTAAAGTCATGAAACAGACTTGTGATGAAGTGCTCAATGCACTGGGCATCCAGGACCCACAGCTGGAATTGGCCATGAAGCTCGAAGATATCGCCCTTAAAGACGATTATTTTGTATCGCGCAAACTCTATCCCAATGTGGATTTTTATTCCGGCATTATCCTCAAGGCCATAGGTATCCCCATGAGCCTGTTTACGGTGATATTTGCACTGGGACGTACCCCGGGATGGGTTGCTCATTGGCAGGAGATGATCTCCAACCCCTACAAAATCGCTCGTCCTCGTCAGTTGTATACCGGTTCGCTGCAGCGCGACTACGTTCCCGCTAACCAGCGTTGATACGGAATCAGGGGAAGTAGTACTGGCAACTACTTTCCCTAGTTTCGAGATTGCTCATATGGATTCCATAGCGTTCTTGGGACTAGGCACCATGGGTGGGCCCATGGCTGGTCACCTTGTTAAGGCTGGGTTCCCCTTGACAGCCTATAACCGTAGCGCAGAGCGTGCGCAAGCATGGCAATCTCGCTATCAGGCGCCTTTAGCTGAAACCCCTGCCGAGGCAGCTGCCTCGGCCCATTGGTTGATTACCTGTGTTGGCCGCGATGCCGACCTGGAGGCCGTCCTTTTGGGCTCACAAGGTGCGGCACATGGACTACCTAGAGGCGCTACCGTCATCGATCACAGCACCGTCTCTGCCAACATGGCACAACACATAGCAGCAACCTTGGCTGAACGTGGCATTCATTTTCTCGACGCTCCTGTCTCGGGAGGACAAGCGGGAGCAGAGCGCGGTCAGCTCAGTATCATGGTGGGAGGCCCTGCCCCCATTTTTGAACAAGCACTACCGATACTACGTGTATACGGCAAGACCGTAGAACGTATGGGAGAAGTTGGTAGCGGCCAACGCGCCAAAATGGTTAACCAGATATGTATTGCCGGGATCTTACAGTCCTTGGCAGAAGCCCTTAATTTCGCAGAACAGGCAGAACTAGATATTGAGGCTGTGCTTAAGGTGATCACTCAGGGTGCCGCTGCATCCTGGCAGATGCAAAATCGTTCTGCCAGCATGTTGCAGGGTTTTTATGATCATGGCTTTGCTGTCGATTGGATGCGCAAGGATCTGGGGTTATGCTTGGATGAAGCAGAACGCATCCAAGCCCCACTCCCCGTGACCGCGCTGGTCGATCAGTTTTACGCTGATGTGCAGAACTTAGGGGGCGGCCGATGGGATACCTCCAGCTTGTTAGTACGATTACAAACTCTGAGGAAAAAATCATGAGTTACTACTTCAACACGCTATTGACTACAGACTTTGAGAGCGCGCTTGCTCAAGTGCGTCTGGCCTTGGAAAAGGCCGGTTTTGGTATTATCAGCGACATCGATGTCGCTGCCACCTTTAAAAAGAAACTGGACCTCGATTTTCGCCCCTATCGCATTCTGGGAGCCTGCAATCCGCGCTTTGCTTACCAGGCGATCAGTGCTGAAGACCGCATTGGAACCATGCTGCCTTGCAATGTGCTGGTACAGGCTCGCGAAGGCGGTGTTATCGAGGTCTCAGCCGTGGATCCTGTTGCTTCCATGCAAGCTGTCATCAACCCTCAGCTCGGCGAACTTGCGCGTCTGGTGCAAGCGCAGTTAAGAGCCGTGAT
Organism: Pseudomonadales bacterium; assembly: GCA_013043915.1. Lineage (GTDB taxonomy): Bacteria > Pseudomonadota > Gammaproteobacteria > Pseudomonadales > Moraxellaceae > JABEVH01. The sequence goes on along the minus strand of JABEVH010000037.1, from coordinate 2,095 downwards.
TGAGGGACTGCACTAGCCCCTCCATGGCTTGTTGAGCTTAACGCTCAACAATGGCCACGACCCCTTGTCCTCCGGCTGCACAGATGGAAATCAGTCCACGTCCCTGGCCTTTCTGGCTGAGTAGCTTGGCCATGGTGGCTATGATACGCCCTCCTGTCGCAGCAAAAGGATGACCTGCCGCCAAGGATGAACCATGGACATTCAATTTGCTGCGATCAATGCTGCCCAAGGGGCGATCAAGACCTAGTTTCTCCTTACAAAAACGCGCATCTTCCCAAGCCTTGAGGGTAGACAACACCTGTGCCGCAAAAGCCTCATGAATCTCATAGAAATCAAAATCCTGCAAGCTTAAGCCATTACGTGCCAGTAACCGCGGTACCGCATAGGCCGGGGCCATCAGCAAACCTTCTTTTTTAACGACAAAATCCACGGCAGCTGTTTCAGCATCGCCCAACCAGGCCAAGACCGGCAATCCATGCTCTTTGGCCCAATCCTCGGATGCCAGCAACACGCAGGAGGCGCCATCGGTCAACGGCGTAGAGTTACCTGCCGTCATGGTGGCACCCTCGCCCTTGCCAAAACAAGGCTTTAAGGTCGATAGTTTTTCTATCGATGAATCAGCACGCAGATTCTGATCACGGTTCACGCCCTTAAAGGGGGTGAGCAAATCATTAAAAAAACCTGAATCATAAGCCGCCGCCAATTTATGATGGCTCTGCATGGCCAGTAAATCCTGATCTTCGCGGGTAATTTTCCAGACAGCTGCCGTCAACGCACAATGATCCCCCATAGAAAGCCCCGTGCGAGGTTCACCATTGCGCGGAATCTCAGGCGCCAGCATGGAGGGTCGAAACTGCGCTACAGCTTTCACTCGATCCTTGATCGTTTTGGCCCGGTTGACTTCGAGTAAAATACGGCGAAGATCGTCATTAACGGCCAGTGGAGCATCGGAGGTGGTATCCACCCCGCCAGCAATCCCCACCTCAATCTGTCCTCGAGCAATTTTGTTGGCCACCAAAATCGCAGCTTCCAAGCCTGTTCCACACGCTTGTTGAATATCATAAGCCGGTGTTTCAGGAGCCAAGGTTGTAGACAATACAACTTCACGCGTCAAATTAAAGTCACGAGCATGCTTAAGTACCGCACCAGCGACTACTTCACCCAAACGCTCACCTTGCAGCCCAACGCGATCAATAAGGCCCTGCAAAGCAGCTACCAACATGTCATGATTGGAAGCATGGGCATAAACTCCGTTGGATCGGGCGAAGGGAATACGGTTGGCAGCGACGATAGCGACACGCCGGATACTGATACTCATGGAAAACTCCTTAACGGTGAACATACCGGACTATCCGATACACAGATAGTCTAACCCGTGTGTATCATGCAATCATGACGACCTCTTGGCATTGGCAGAACTGCCATGCGATTCATTTAGCCTAGGTCAAACATTGTTGCTGAAATTCATGCAATATTCAGCAACAGATTTTACCATGCTAACTTGTACGCCACTTACCCTGATGATGGAGAACACCATGAGCGACCAATACCTGGCATTTGCCAATTCATCCTTGGGACGGACACTGGTCGATGCCCTCGGGCTACCTCGCCCCCCTGTCCTGGAGCGTTATACGCCCGGTATTCCCGCATTTTCTCAAGGCCATGGAATATTAGGCATGGCCGCGGGCGGCTACCTCATGCCTCAGGTTGCCAAAATCCTGGCTGCTCAAGAAAATGTCATCTATAGCCCGGAGGGTGATGCTGCGCATAACGCTGCAGCTGGGTCAGAACTTATCCTGAAATTGGCTACAGAACATCTGCTCAGCCAGGAAAGATTCAAAACCGTGGTCTACGATGCTAGCGGCATTGATAACAGCAACCGCTTAAGTGACCTGCACCGTTTCTTTCACCCCATCATGCGCCAAATCGCCGAATGTGGAAGAATTGTCGTACTGGGCTGCCCTCCCGATCAAACAAAAGATGCTGCTCATCGTACCGCCCAACGTGCGCTGGAAGGATTTACACGATCGCTTGGCAAAGAAATCAAAAAAGGTGCCACGGCTCAATTGATCTATGTTGCTCCCGAGGCAGAACT
>JABEVH010000036.1 GCA_013043915.1 Pseudomonadales bacterium | reverse complement strand
TGGTAAGTCGTGTGGATGGCAACATCCACACGCTCTGGTCGTTGACCCGAGAAACCCCAGCTACAACGCTTTTGGGCGTTTAGCTGCGGGAGCTTTCATCTTGCTCACATTTCGTGTTGCTTAGGCTGACTTGTAAGATATTTACGTGCATGATTGATTAGTGAGGCTATAATCTGGCATTTTGTAGCTGTTTGGGATTGAGTCAGGGGTGGACTTTGGATGCATACGTAGAGACGGGGATTGTGCAAGAAGGAGAATCTAGCCTTCTCGAGCCTCGTCGTCGTTTCACACAGCGATTTTCTGCTGAAGATGAAAAAGCGTATCAATCCTTCTTGTGGTCGACGCTGGATCGCCACTTTAGGCATGCTCTGATGGGTGGCGCTTTTGTTTATCTTTTTTTCTCGGTTCTGGATTTCTTTCTTTACGAGCGCCAAGTCGGTAAGGCGTGGCTGGTTCGATTGGCTGTAGGTCTTTTTACCCTGGTGGCTGTAGCGTTGGCCTGTCGCCGCGTTAAAGATTTGGCCGTACATGAAGCAGTACAGTCAGTATTTTGTGTGCTCGTGATGCTGACGGTTGAATTGGCAAGCCTGCTAGCTCCCTCTGAGCTTCATGATCTTTATGTGATGGGCCTGCTGTTAAGCTGGATGTTTAGCTTTATTTTGATGAGAGTGCCGTTGCGCTACGCCTCATGGTTGATGATTGCTGGTTTGGTGTTGCATAACGGTGTTGCAGTCGTACACTGGCAACATTCTCCTTGGGTCCTGCTGATAGAAAATATTGCGTTGGTGACAGCAGCTTTAATGTTGGGGGCAGCTTCTTACTTCCTGGAAAAGGGCAGTCGTGTAGCTTATTGTCAGATGAGAGAAGTTCGTCGGCAGAAGGCCCGCCTGGAGGAAGCCAATCTAAGGCTGGCTGATTTGTCATTGCATGATGCTTTGACTGGATTGGATAATCGACGCAGTTTTGAAGACCGCTATGATGCGGAGTGGCGACGTGCATTCAGGGCGCAGCAACCCTTAGGTGTCATGGTGATAGACGTCGACGCATTCAAACAATACAACGATAGCTGCGGCCACGTGGCGGGAGATCACTGCTTGAAGCATGTGGCCGCTGTGATCGCTACCGCAGCGCGTCGTCCGGGGGATATCGTTGCCCGATTTGGCGGTGAGGAATTTGTGGTGGTATGGCCTAATGCAGCTATTGAAGATCTTCTTATTGAGGCTCGCCGGCTGTGTGAAGCGGTAGAGGCATTGGCTATCTATCATCCTCGAGCTGCAGTGGGGCAGAGTGTAACGGTTTCGATAGGTGTGGCATGTCATGTGCCTAGTGAGGAAATTTCAGCTAGACGTCTGTTTGAATGTGCAGATACGGGGCTGTACCGGGCTAAACGTATGGGACGTAATCAAGTGGAATTAGAAGTTATAGCTGATGCTGAGTTTATGGTGCGCATGGGAGAGTTAGGCGCCTAAAAGGATGGTAATTCGCTTTGACAAGTTTAAGTCATGCGCCTATCATTGCGCGCCTATGTCTACCACGTCGCTTCCAAACAAAGTTGATGCTCATCGATGGGCTGATCGCGATATGCAGCTGGAGCAAGAAGTTTCTCTGGCGGTTTTTGCTCGTTTGTCGGCTTTGTTGGGCGGAGATTCAGGTCAGTTGAGGCTGAGTGCGAAGTTTTCGCGGGACCCAAGACGGCATCCCTTGCTACAGCTGGCGTTAAAGGCCAGTCCTGTACTGGTTTGTCAGCGGTGTTTGGGGTCGTTGGCGTGGGAGATTGATGAAGTCTTGACTTTGCACCTCTTGGCTGATGAGAGTGAGGCTGAGCACTTATCGGACAGTGATGATTATGTTTTTCTGGACGAGGAAGGACAGCTAGATTTTCCTCAAGTGGTAGAGGATGAGCTTTTGTTATGCCTTCCCATGGTGGGGCGGCATGAAAATTGTGTCGAGATAGTTGAACCTGACATGGTTGCAACGATTGAACAGCCTGTTGTTTCGGACGGAGTGACAGGGCAGGAAACCAGAAAACCTTTCGCTGGCTTGGCAGATTTGCTGGCAGGTAAGCGTGATTGAAATAGGGCTTAAGGCCCGGGAGTGAAAGACCATGGCAGTTCAACAAAACCGAAAAACTCGTTCGCGTCGTGATATGCGTCGTTCCCATGATGCTTTGAGTGGTCCCGCGCTGAGCGTAGATAAGGAAACTGGTGAAATGCATCGTCGTCACCATGTGACTAAAGATGGATTTTATCGTGGACGCCAGTTGTTCACCGTGGCGCAAGACGACGAATAGGCCGACGTGTCGGCTGTTACCCTGGCGGTAGATGCCATGGGCGGGGATCACGGTCCCCGCGTTACTGTTCCTGCTGTCATTGATCTTTTGCGTGATGCTGAAGATGCCAGTGTCATTCTGGTCGGTCATGAAACGGAAATTCGTAAACATTTACCTTCTGGTTGGCAGGATAGCCTGCGGGTAACTGTTGTACACACGGAAGAAGTTGTCCTCTCTGATGACCCTGTTTCAGTAGCGCTGCGTCAGAAGAAACATTCGTCCATGCGTCTGGCCATTGAACTGGTGCGTGATGGGCGTGCCCATGCAGTCGTTAGTGCAGGCAATACAGGCGCTTTGATGGCCGTTAGCCGCTTTGTTCTTAAAACCCATGCGCTTATTGATCGGCCTGCGATCCTGACGGCTCTTCCTACCCAGGGAGGGCATTGTCATATGCTGGATCTGGGTGCCAATGTAGATTCATCTCCTGAAAATTTGCTGCAGTTTGCTCATATGGGTAGCATTGTTGCTGAGTGCCTTGACGGGATTGCTCGTCCGCGTGTCGGACTGCTCAACATTGGTGAAGAAGATATTAAAGGCAATGATTTGATCAAAAAGACCAACCAGCTGCTGCAGGAATCAGGACTGAACTATATCGGTTATATCGAAGGTGACAGAGTATTTCTTGGTCAGGCAGATGTTGTCGTCTGTGATGGTTTTGTGGGGAATGTTGCACTTAAGTTTTCTGAAGGCGTAGCGCGTATGTTTGCACAACGTATACGTGATGAAATCGAGCGTAGCTGGATGCGTCGCTTCTTGGGGGCTATGGCGCTACCGATTTGGCGGGGCCTGAAAAAGCAAATGGATCCTTCACATTATAATGGCGCGAGTCTCGTAGGGTTGACAGGTATTGTGGTGAAAAGCCACGGAGGCGCCGAACGTGTCGCATTTGTCAATGCTTTGCGGGTAGCCTTGCGTGAAGCGGCCATCAATATGCCGGATTTGATCGCAGAGCGCTTGGTCATTTCAACGACAAGGAATTAGGGTCATGGTGGATGCCTTTGTATTTCCGGGTCAGGGTTCGCAACAGGTTGGCATGCTGTCATGTTATATGGCTGAACCAGCATTTATTGCGGTTTTGCAACGTGCCTCTACGGCATTGAACGCCGACCTGATTCGATTGATCAAGGAAGGGCCTGAGGCAATCTTGAATGAAACTCGATACACGCAACCTGCACTGTTGGCCTGCAGTGTTGCCTTGTATGGGCTTTGGTGCGAGCGTGGTGGCAGGGAGCCTGCCCTGCTGGCAGGACATAGCTTGGGAGAGTACTCAGCCTTAGTGTGTGCCGGGAGCCTTGAGCTTGAAGAAGCGGTGGTGCTGGTGGCTGAACGCGGACGCCTTATGCAGGAAGCAGTACCTCAAGGCGAGGGGTTGATGGCTGCCGTACTTGGGTTGGAAGATGATGATGTTATCCAGGCATGTTTATCTGTGGATGATGAGTACGGTAGTGTTCAGGCTGTTAATTTTAATATGCCCGGGCAGGTAGTGATGGCGGGCAATCGCTCAGCTGTTGAGGTTGCCATGGCTGCTTGTAAAGCACGTGGAGCCAAGCGTGTTCTGGCTTTGCCTGTAAGCGTTCCAGCACATAGTCGTTTGATGAAACCTGCTGCTAATGCTTTGGCCCATGCCCTGTCCAAGGTCAAGATTCGGATGCCTTCTGTCATGGTGCTGCATAATATCGATGCACAGCCGGCTCAGGATGAAAGTGATTTACGTCGACGTTTGCTGGAACAGTTGTATAGTCCGGTTCAGTGGGTAAGAACCATGCAGGAATTTCAGGTCAGGGGCGTGACGGAACTTTATGAGTGTGGCCCAGGACGAGTATTATCCGGTTTGGCTAAGCGTATGCCTGCTTTTACAGTCTGGCCTCTGGATGTTACGGAGGCCTTGCAGCAGGCACTTGATCATTCATGTGTGCGGGGGTAGGTCATCATGTCCTTACAGAATCGTATTGCGTTAGTGACAGGAGCCTCAAGAGGCATAGGCAAGGCCATTGCCTGGCACCTGGCCGCTCAGGGAGCTATTGTGATAGGTACGGCTACCAGTGAGGCTGGGGCGGCTAGTATCTCGGACGCGCTGGCCCAGGCTGGTTTCCAGGGTGTGGGCATGGTTTTGGATGTGTCGCAGGGAGCATCGGTAGAACATGCACTTAGTCAAATTGATCAGCACTTTGGTGTGCCGCTGATTCTGGTGAACAATGCGGGAATAACGCGTGATACGCTGATGCTTCGTATGAAAGAGGATGACTGGGATGCCGTTATCAATACTAACCTCAGTGCTCTGTTTCGTCTGAGTAAGGCTTGTTTGAAGGGGATGATGCGTGAGCGCTTTGGACGCATTATCAATATAGGCTCTGTCGTGGGTAGCACGGGCAACGCCGGGCAAGTCAATTATGCGGCAGCTAAAGCAGGACTGGAAGGTTTTACCAAAGCATTGGCGCGTGAAGTGGGTTCACGGCATATCACGGTTAACGCGGTAGCGCCGGGATTTATTGCTACGGATATGACGCATGGTTTGTCAGCCGAGCAGCGCGAAATAATGCTGAAACAAATTCCTTTGGGGAGCCTTGGGCGTCCTGAGGATATTGCCCATGCGGTGGGTTTTTTAGCCAGTGACGCGGCTGAATACATCACGGGGCATACGTTGCATGTCAATGGAGGCATGTATATGGCCTGAAATACCT
>JABEVH010000035.1 GCA_013043915.1 Pseudomonadales bacterium | reverse complement strand
TGCTTGGGCAGTGGATGAGATTTCTGCCTGTGGCTGATGCGGTTTTACGCCAGCGCCTAGATGATCAAGCAGCCGAGCAAGGCTGGCCGGCCATGCATCGATGGCTGGCTGACGTGGATCCGGTATCGGCATCGCGGCTTAAGCCTGGTGACAAACAAAGAATACAGCGGGCACTGGAAGTCTATCATTTGACAGGACAACCCTTGTCCTATTGGCATGCCCATGGCAAGACAGACAGTTCATTGCCCTACCGGCTACACTGGTGGGCTCTTATACCAAAAAACAGAGCTTGGTTGCATGCTGCCATTGCTAGGCGGCTAGATGTCATGTGGCAGACAGGTCTGGTGGATGAAGTCACTGCCCTATGGCAGCGTGGGGATTTGCATGCCGATTTACCCTCCATGCGTGCAGTGGGCTATCGCCAAGTCTGGCAGTATCTTGACGGTCAGACCACAGAACAGGATATGCAACAGCACGTATTATTCGCAACCCGTCAGTTGGCCAAGCGTCAGCTGACCTGGTTGCGCAGTTTTTCTGGACTAAGCTGTTGGGACCCTCAGTTACAAAGCGTTGAGGATATTGTCATGCAGCTATTGAAAAACTTTGCTTGAGGTTCCACAGTACCCTACCTTGCCTAATTTTTTGCCGCTAGCATTAGGTAAGGGGGCCGAAGAGGTGCTGCTGGCGGCGAAAGCCATTTTTTCTGTCCGATTTGGACGGCTAGAGGAGAATTTTTCATGTCCAAAGGTCAAACCTTGCAGGATCCATTCTTAAATGCCCTGCGTAAGGAACGTATTCCTGTGAACATCTTTTTGGTCAATGGCATCAAACTACAGGGACAGGTCGAGTCTTTTGACCAGTATGTAGTGTTGCTTAAGAATACGGTCAGTCAGATGGTGTATAAACATGCGATAAGTACAGTGGTCCCAACGCGTAATCCGCGTGGCCCGGTTCCGGGTGCTGTGGGACAAGTTGGTGTAGGTGGTACGTATTCAGCCAGTGATTTTAGCGAAGATGAAGGCGATAACCAGCCTTATTGAGAGATAGGGTGTATTCAGGCAATAGTGTGGGGGTGGTGTGGAGTATTTCGAACGTCCTGTAGGTGGTGAGCGTGCGTTATTGGTACACTTGAGCTTGCAGGGCCGCGATCGTCATGAAGATGAGCAAGAATTTCGTGAGTTAGCTCGTTCAGCAGGTGTGCAGATATTGGACTATTTGCGTAGCGCTCGTCCTCGGCCAGATCCGCGTTATTTTCTGGGGCGAGGTAAAGTTGAAGAACTGCAGGCCAGGGTTGAAGAAGATGACATTGATGTTGTCCTTTTTGACAACCCGCTTTCTCCAGCTCAGGAACGTAATCTGGAAAAAGAACTCAAATGCCGTGTGCTGGATCGTACCGGTTTGATACTCGATATCTTTGCACAGCGGGCGCGCACCCATGAAGGTAAACTCCAGGTAGAGTTAGCTCAGCTTGAGCATTTGGCTTCGCGTTTGGTGCGAGGTTGGACGCATCTGGAACGACAGAAAGGAGGGATCGGGCTAAGAGGGCCAGGAGAAACGCAGCTGGAGACTGACCGTCGCCTGCTGCGCCTGCGTGTGGCGCAACTGCGCGAGCGACTTGCCGATGTGCAACGTACTCGTGATCTAGGTCGTGCTGCTCGGGTTAAGGCCGAGATACCCACCATTGCTTTGGTAGGTTATACCAATGCAGGCAAGTCCACGTTGTTTAACCGTTTGTGCAGCGCTGAGGTTTATGCGGCTGATCAACTGTTCGCTACCCTGGATCCTACCTTGCGCCGTGTTTCATTAGCAGGAGTGGGCACAGCAGTCGTCGCCGATACGGTAGGGTTTATCAGGCAGTTGCCACACCATTTGGTGGATGCTTTTCGAGCAACGCTGGAAGAAACCGTGCAGGCTGATCTTTTGGTGCATGTGGTGGATGCGGCTAGTCCAGAGCGAGATCAACATATCGAGGCGGTAGAGCTAGTACTAGCCGAAGTAGGAGCTGGCGAGGTGCCCGTACTCCTGGTATTCAACAAAGTAGATTGTTTGCCCCTGGCTGAGCCTCATGTCGATCGTGATGGGGATGGACAGATACATCGTGTTTGGATTTCTGCTCGTGATGGACGGGGATTGGATCTGCTTGACCAAGCTATGGCTACTCGTTTAAAGCGCCCTCGTGTGCAACAACTGTGTTTTGGGCCGCAGCGCGGCGCTTTGCGGGCACGCTTGTTTGCCGAACATGCGGTACGCGCCGAATATGTGGATGAGCAGGGTATCTGGCATCTCGATGTGCAAATTTCTGAAGATACACTGCATCGAATTCTATACCACGAAGGGCTCGTGTTGGCAGATGTACAGGAGTCGGTGTCATGAACCCCCGTGAAGGGTGGCAGGCAGCACTCGCGGCCCTAGTTTTGTTCGCGTATTTTGTGCTGGGTCAGGTCATGCATGTCCATGTTATGCCTACCGTGCCTCCTGCAGTTCTAGGTATGTTATTACTGCTGGGCACCTTGTTTCTGCTAGGTAGAGTGCCGTCATGGTTGGAACGTGGTATACAGATGCTGTTACGGCATTTCACGCTTTTTCTTTTGCCTCCCACGGTAGGTATTTTGGCAATTTGGCCTGAAGTGAGGTCACATGCTGCAGGGTTTTTGCTGACTTTAGTGTTGGCAACTCTGATTCCCTTATATTTTGGTGCATGGTGTTTCCAGTATCTAACACAAGACCGGAGGAACCTGGGGTGATGGCGCTAGGGTGGATGTGGCTGCCGATAACCATAGCGGTTTATCTGGCGGCTGATACCCTGCAACAGCGCTTAGGGTGGCTGGTGTTGCAGCCTATGCTGACCAGTGTGCTTATTTTAATACCCTTGTTGCTGTTAAGTGGTCAGGGAGTAGCTACTTACCGGCAGGCAACAGCTCCCTTGGTTTGGGTAGCAGGGCCTTTGACGGTGGGAATGGCGGTCCCTCTCTTTGGCGAAAGACGGCGTATTATGGATGCAGCACGCCCCTTAATGATTACGCTAGGGATAGGGTCCCTGCTGGCAAGTGGTTCAGCGTTTGCGTTGGCCTGCTTGTTTCATCTGGGCGCGCCGGTGGATAAGGCTTTTCTGACACGCGCCATCAGTCTGCCTTTTTGTCTTCCCGTATCGCACTTAATCGGAGCGCCCTCGGGTTTGGCAGCAGTCATCGTAGGGATCAGTGGGCTATTAGGTGGAATTGCAGCCCCAATCTTGCTACCTAAACGATGGTCAGAATCGGCCCGGGGGGTCAGCATGGGGCTGGCAGCTCATGGTATAGGGACCGCCGTGGGGCTGCGTTTAAGCGTACGTACCGGAGCTTATGCGGCCCTGGGTATGATGCTCAATGGATTGTTAACCAGCTTGTGGTTACCCTGGATATGGCAACGCGCCGCCCATCATATCGGGTTCTGATCACGGCGGACAACGTGCTATGATGCGCGCCGCTGGAAGGAAAGTGCCGGTTCTATTTCGTATGGGGAGACGCGGGCTGTGAGCGACAACCAGGAACGCTGGCTGCTGCCAGAAGGTGTGCAGGATGTTCTGCCGGAACAGGCAGCAGCTCTTGAGTACTTGCGCAGGCGTTGCTTGGATCTTTATGCCAGCTATGGCTATGAACTCGTTTTTCCGCCGCTGATGGAATTTCGCGAATCTTTGCTCACAGGTGTCGGTCACGATCTGGCGTTGAGCACGTTTAGCCTGATTGACCAGCTGTCCGGTAGGCAATTAGGCCTAAGAGCTGATATGACGCCGCAAGTCGCCCGTATTGATGCGCATTGTCGTCCCGTCACGGGAGTAGCACGCTATTGTTACGCAGGTACCGTACTGCATACGTTGCCGCAGCATTTGGGAGCTCCGCGCTGCATGGTGCAGATGGGCTGCGAACTGTATGGATACGCAGGTATCGAAGCCGATCTTGAGATGCTTGAATTATTGCTGAACAGTTTAAATCTGGCTGGTTGCCGCCAAGTTGTGCTGGAGTTGGGACATGTTGGTATTTTTCGGGGATTGTTGCAGGGTTTACATCTTGATTCGTCGGTAGAGGCAGAACTTTTTGATATTTTGCAACGAAAGGCCAAGCCAGAGTTGCGCGATTTGTTGGCTCAGTTACCGCAAGCAGCAGCTACCTTAAGTTTGTTGCCGGATTTGGCAGGAGATGCGGGCGTTATACAGCGTGCTCGTACACGCCTGCACTCCAGTTCTCCAACCGTCATGGCCGCCTTGGATGATCTGCAGCAGGTGGTGGATCGACTTAAAGTGGCTTTTCCAGACGTACAGTTTTATGTGGACCTGGCTGAGCTACGCGGCTACCACTATCATACGGGCCTTAGCTTTGCTGCATATGTCGATGAAAGTCGTTTTGAGGTCGCTAAAGGTGGACGTTATGATGCCGTGGGTGAGGCATTTGGACGTTCACGCCCTGCTACGGGTTTTAGCATGGATGTCCTTGCCCTGTGTGGCCAATCCTCAACACATCAAGCACGTGTTCTTGCTCCTCATCATCCTGAAGATAAGGATTTGCAAGAAAGAATCAGGCAACTGCGTCAACAGGGTGATGCTGTGGTAGTCATGTTGCCCGGACAGCCGATGAGTTCTGCGCCGGACAGCGATCGCCAGTTAGTATTCAAGCAGGGGCAGTGGCAACTGCTACCCTGAAATATCTGAACTTGCATTTAACTAGGGTAAAAATTCATGGGCAAAAACGTTGTCATACTGGGCACGCAATGGGGCGACGAGGGCAAGGGTAAAATCGTTGATCTCCTGACCGATAATGTATCGGCTGTTGTGCGTTTCCAGGGAGGGCACAATGCAGGGCATACGCTGGTCGTCAATGGAGAAAAGACAGTACTTCATTTGATACCTTCAGGGATATTGCGAGACCAGGTGCAATGCTATATCGGCAACGGCGTCGTGTTGGCACCGGATGCGTTGTTGCATGAAATGGCACATCTTGAAGCTCGGGGTGTACCGGTGCGTGAACGCTTGCGTTTATCTGCTGCTTGCCCACTGATATTGCCCTACCATGTGGCTCTGGATAAGGCTCGTGAGATTGCGCGCGGCAAAAGCGCCATAGGGACCACCGGGCGAGGCATAGGGCCAGCCTACGAAGACAAGGCAGCGCGCCGCGGGGTTCGTTTGGGGGATTTATTCCGGCGTGACAAGTTTGCTGCTCGCTTAGGTGAAATTCTCGATTATCATAATTTTCAGTTAAAAAATTACTACAAAGTCGAACCGGTTGATTTTCAGAACACCCTGGAGCAGGCCCTGATATGGGGTGAACAGTTGCGTCATTTGGTGGCCGATGTGCCTGAACAGTTGCATCAGCTGCGTTTGCGTGGTGAACATATCCTGTTTGAAGGGGCTCAGGGGTCCTTGCTGGACATCGATCATGGAACTTACCCGTATGTAACTTCATCCAATACTACAGCAGGGGGGACCAGTACCGGATCAGGATTTGGTCCCCTGTACCTGGACTATGTCCTGGGTATTACCAAGGCTTATACCACCCGCGTCGGTGGTGGTCCGTTCCCGACAGAACTCTTTGATAGCCAGGGTGAGCATCTGGCTCGTGTCGGACATGAATTTGGTGCTACGACCGGGCGCCCGCGTCGCTGCGGCTGGTTTGATGCGGTGGTCCTGCGTCGTGCTGTACAGCTGAATTCGATTTCTGGTTTATGTCTTACCAAGCTCGATGTATTGGACGGTATGGAAACGGTCAGGGTTTGTACCGACTATGAGCTTAAGGATAGGGACTCGATTGAGTGTCTGATGTCTGATGCAGATGCTTTTGAAAATGTGACGCCAATTTATGAAGACCTCCCTGGTTGGCAGGAATCCACAGTAGGAGTGCGCCGGCTTGAGGATTTGCCTGAGCGTGCTCGCGCTTACATCCAGCGCATTGAGGAAGTGGTGGGTTGCCCCATCGATATCATTTCCACCGGACCTGATCGCGAAGAAACCATCGTCCTGCGTCATCCCTTTCACTAAAATTCAGTAGTAAGAGATGGACAGGAGAATGGTCTCTCCTGTCCATTAAATGTTGTGCAGGCTGTCATGGACGTAAAGGGCGTCAAAGAAATCAATAAGGGTGGCGTCCCTTGTATACCCCAGCCTCTGACGTCAGGCATCCCCCAATAAATGTGTCGTTTTAGGGTTGCATTTAACATTTATTGACATACGACAGACTGCCTCTTGGACTCTATGCTTACATTTGTGTGGAAATGAGTCATGCAGGGGCATCGTATTGGTTACATCCGTGTCAGTACCATCGAGCAGAATACGGAACGCCAGCTTGAGGGAATCCAGCTAGACAAGATCTTTACAGACAAAGCATCGGGAAAAGATACCCAACGACCCCAGCTTGCATTATTACTTGAGTTTGTCAGAGAAGGTGACGCCGTGGTGGTTCACAGCATGGACCGCCTGGCTCGTAATCTCGATGACCTGCGCAGCCTCGTCACTGGCCTGGTCAGATGTGGTGTTCGGGGAGAGTTTGTGAAGGAAGGGATGCACTTCAATGGAGATGACTCCCCCATGGCTACTCTTATGTTAAGTGTCATGGGTGCATTCGCTGAATTTGAACGGGCACTCATCAAAGAGCGTCAGCGAGAAGGCATTGCCCTGGCGAAGGGCAGGGGAGTATATAAAGGAAGGAAAAGA